>NZ_JACZDT010000011.1:0-58281 GCF_015903855.1 Fictibacillus sp. 18YEL24 | reverse complement strand
GTTTGGCTTGTCTTTTTCCGAGACAGCTTTATCATCTTACCGAATGGAAGTTATAAAGTCAAGCACTTTTTTAAAATTCTTTTTTGATCATTTTTACGATCATATGGTGGGCCTAAATGGACTCGAACCATCGACCTCACGCTTATCAGGCGTGCGCTCTAACCAGCTGAGCTATAGGCCCGTAAAAAATAATGGAGCGGGTGATGAGAATCGAACTCACGACCAGAGCTTGGAAGGCTCTTGTTTTACCACTAAACTACACCCGCATAAGTATGGTCGGGAAGACAGGATTTGAACCTGCGACCCCCTGGTCCCAAACCAGGTGCTCTACCAAGCTGAGCCACTTCCCGTAAGTAAATATGGCGCGCCCTGAGAGATTCGAACTCCCGACCTTTTGATTCGTAGTCAAACACTCTATCCAGCTGAGCTAAGGGCGCATATTTTAAATGTATTCTATGTTATAAGTTAAAGTTGGTGCGGTCGAGAGGACTCGAACCTCCACGGGGATACCCCCACTAGCCCCTCAAGCTAGCGCGTCTGCCATTCCGCCACGACCGCGCGGCTAGATGCCAGCGCATGAGCACTGCAACTTATTGAGAAAAATTAATATGGTGCGGGTGAAGGGACTCGAACCCCCACGTCAAAGACACTAGATCCTAAGTCTAGCGCGTCTGCCAATTCCGCCACACCCGCATATTAATTTGAAAATGGTGAGCCATGAAGGACTCGAACCTTCGACCCTCTGATTAAAAGTCAGATGCTCTACCAACTGAGCTAATGGCTCTCACTCGAAGTGTTTTTTAAACACTTATCTTAAAAAGAAAAAATGGCTGGGCTAGCTGGATTCGAACCAACGCATGTCGCAGTCAAAGTGCGATGCCTTACCGCTTGGCTATAGCCCAACACCTTAGAAATAATGGCGGACCCGACCGGGGTCGAACCGGCGATCTCCTGCGTGACAGGCAGGCATGTTAACCACTACACCACGAGTCCATCAATCTATAGGTATTAATTTTATGAAAGTATATGGTGACCCGTACGGGATTCGAACCCGTGTTACCGCCGTGAAAGGGCGGTGTCTTAACCGCTTGACCAACGGGCCACATGGCAGAGAAGAAGGGATTCGAACCCTCGCACCGCGTTAGCGATCTACACCCTTAGCAGGGGCGCCCCTTGAGCCACTTGGGTACTTCTCTGTATGGCTCCACAGGTAGGACTCGAACCTACGACCGATCGGTTAACAGCCGATAGCTCTACCACTGAGCTACTGTGGAATGTCTTTTAAGGACAATTAATATCATAATTGTTTTTGCCTCAGATGTCAACTATTTTTAGAAGTTTTTTCTGAGCCGCATTCGCTTAACGATACCTGCTTTTAAAAGCTATGTAATAGGTATGTCTAACAGCGACTTTATTAAATTACCACATACCTATATTCGAAGTCAACACCCTATTTTAAAGAAACCTGTTTTAATTTCCCTCTGCACTTTCCACACACATATCTTTTCGTATCTATTTGCCTTTTTCTCTTATATGACTGCATACAGTCCGTACATAAATAAGCGTATTTATAGCTCTCTGTTCTTCTTTTTTCCGGGATGGATTGACAGAAACGAGACCCACCTACTTTATGTAGCCAATATTTAAAGTCATCGTCACCATGTTTATACCCTCTGCCCTCGATATGCATATGATAGTGCACGAGCTCATGCTTAATGACACCGATCAATTCTTCCATACCAAACGCTTCATAAAGATGAGGATTCATTTCTATATCATGAGATCGCAACAGATAACGTCCACCTGTTGTTCGCAGCCTTCTATTGAATCTCGCTTGATGGCGAAACGTTTTATTGAAGAACTGAATCGAGATCTCCTCCGTTAGTTTCTGCAATTCTTCATTCGTCATGGTCAAGCTCCTTACATTTCTAGTTCACATTAACAAGCTCCTATACATAGACTAATACACAAATAACGGATTGGGAAGTTCAGGGAGGTTCTCTATATGCCAACATGGTTTAAAAGACAGCTCCGTCGTGCTTATTATCAAAAAGACCGTTACCAAATCCGCTTACTTAATCAATGCTGGTTCTTTTATAACAAAAAACACTCCTCCAGTGAAGAATAATCCACTGGAGAAGTGCTTAATCTTTTATTCCTTACTTAGGGGCGATCATGGTTAGAGCGATTCGTTGCTTGGATACATCTACTGAATCTACCCATACAGTAACGACTTGCCCTACGCTAACGACATCCATCGGATTCTTTACGAATCGATCCGTAAGCTTAGAAATATGAACAAGCCCGTCCTGTTTTACGCCAATATCTACAAAAGCACCAAAATCAACAACGTTTCGAACCGTTCCTTGAAGCTCCATTCCTTGTGACAAGTCCTCCATCTTAAGAACATCTGTTTTAAGGACTGGCCCTGAAAAAGCATCACGAGGATCTCGCCCAGGTTTCATAAGCCCTTCGATTATATCCTTTAATGTTGGAACGCCGATATCTAATTTCTCTGAAGTTGCTTCAAGCGAAAGTGATTTCAACTTTTCCGCAAGAGCATCTGAACCGATATCAGCAGGTTTGAATCCGAGTTCTTTTAAAAGAGCTTTTGTTGCCGGATAGCTTTCTGGATGAATACCCGTCTGATCAAGTGGTTGATCTCCATCAACTACACGTAAAAATCCGATACATTGTTCATACGTTTTTGCACCAAGACGAGGAATTTTCTTCAGTTCTGTTCTGTTTTTGAACTTTCCTACCTCGTTTCGTTTAACAATAATGTTCTGTGCAACGGTTTTGGACAACCCAGATACATATTGAAGAAGAGACGATGATGCGGTATTAACGTTAACTCCAACTTGGTTAACTGCAGTTTCAACAACAAAAGAAATTTCTTCACCAAGTCTTTTTTGAGAAACATCATGCTGATACTGACCTACTCCAATAGACTTCGGATCGATTTTAACGAGCTCCGCCAACGGATCTTGAAGTCTTCGGGCAATGGATACCGCACTTCTTTCCTCAACTTGAAGGTCTGGAAATTCCTCTCGAGCGACTGTAGAAGCTGAATACACACTCGCTCCCGCTTCGTTAACGATCACATATGCTACAGATTTCTCTAAGTCCTTTAAAGTCTCTGCAATAAATTGTTCTGTTTCACGTGACGCTGTCCCATTTCCAATCGCTGCGATTTCGATATCATACTGATCGATCAGTTTTTTTACAACCGCTGCCGATTTTTCTATTTCTGATCGCGGTGGTGTAGGATAGATTGTCTGGATATGAAGCACTTTTCCAGTTTCATCAACCACTCCTAATTTGCAACCCGTTCTATAAGCAGGGTCAACACCTAAAACAACTTTCCCTTTTAGTGGTGCTTGTAATAGAAGACTTCTTACATTTTCAGAAAAAATATGAATCGCACGCTCTTCCGCTTGTTCGGTTAGAGCCGCGCGAATTTCTCGTTCGATGGAAGGCGCGATCAATCGTTTATAGGCATCTTCAATCGCCTCTAATATAATAGGTGCAGCAGGTGAGCTCGAACGTTTCACTACTTTCCGCTCCATCTTTGATACGATCAGTTCTGAAGGAGCAGCGATACCTACTCTTAAAATATTCTCTTTTTCGCCGCGATTCACCGCTAAAACACGATGCGGAACAATCTTTCGGATCGGTTCTTGATATTCATAGTACATTTCGAATACTTTTTTCTCATCTAATTCTGCATTTTTTCCATCAGTTTTGATCTCGCCCTTGGAAAATGTATCTTCGCGAATCCACTTTCGCATATCTGCATCGTCAGACAGCATTTCAGCGATGATGTCTTTCGCTCCAGTCAATGCATCTTCAGCAGAATGCACTTCTTTTTCTTCATTTATGTAGGATGCTGCTTCCGTTAGTGGATCATCATTTCTTTGTTCTAACAACCATAAAGCAAGTGGTTCGAGACCTTTTTCTTTCGCTACAGTTGCTTTCGTTCTTCTCTTTTGTTTGTACGGACGATAAATATCTTCAAGATCTTGTAGCTTTTGTGCTTTTGCAATTGCTGCCGTTAATTCTTCAGTCAATTTTCCTTGTTCTTCTATTAAACGAAGGATTTCTTCTTTACGTGAAGCTAGATTTTGCAGATATGTCCATCGGTCCATAATGTCTTTAATCTGTACTTCATCTAAGCCACCCGTTAATTCTTTTCGATAACGCGCAATAAACGGGACCGTGTTTCCTTCTTCTAGTAGAGCAATAACCTGGTTAATTTGTTTTCCTTTTACGTTCAGTTCGGATTCCATTGTTCTCAATGCTTGTTCATTAATAGGTTGTCCCAATAAGAACACTCCTTTTTCAATCAATTAGTACTATTATAAACCAAGGAAGTGGTGGCGTAAAAATCGCACTGGTTATTTCTGATCCACTCTTGGAAGTCGTTGATTTCCTTTCCAGGTTGCTCGCTTTCCGCGGGGCAGGCGGTGAGCCACATTTGTACGTTCCACTTTTAAGTGTCTCACCTGGCTAGTTGCAACGGCTAGCCCCTTCCACTTCAAGGACTGCCCACCTTTAGAAGTTCCTTGCTCCTGCGTCTAAAAGTTAATTCTCCGTAGTGAGCTTCCTCGTCGCATGCCTTGCAAGAAGTATCTCATGTGGCTGGCACGCACCTTCCACTACAATCAACAGTCGAAGAAGTAACTAAAAAGATTTAAATGCAACAATCTTTTAGAAAACAGCCAAAACAAAAAACACCACCCTACATACTGATGAAGGTGATGTTTTTACGAAATCAAATTTATTTGTCCGACGAGACAGGTTGCATCGTCATTAATATCTTGAGGCAATCCACTGATATAGAGGACCGATTCTTTTGGTGATATCATTTTCGTTAACAACGAACGGCTCTGTGTATGAATGTCCATACCATCCGAATAAAGCATCAGTGTTAACTCTTTTTCGAACTTAAAGTCTTGTACTTTAAATTTTTCAGGCTTTCCTGCAAGAAAACCGACTTTCGGCAAAGGGTGTATCGCTCTTTGTCTTTCTGCAGAGATCATAAAACGGATGTTACCAACTCCTGAATAAGTAGCGGTATGATTATGATAATCGACTTTAACTATAGCAATCACGGCACCACGAGTATGTCTCAGACCTTCATTACAAAGATGCATTAACCCTTCGACAGTTTCATGATGATTTCGATCGATAATATCAGTAGCGGCCCCAGAAGCTTCTTTCGCCATCTTACCACTTCCTAGACCATCCGCTACTGCACAAATCAAATAATCTTCCGTTTCTTTTACATAAAAACTATCTCCGCAAAGATCATTTCCCTTTTTCGGTTTCTGATAAGAGGAAACAGATGCCTTGCTAAACTGATAGTGTTCGATCATTTAAGAGCCTCCGAAGGTGATACGCGCAACGCTTCTTTAAGCTTTTCAAGTGCTCGTCGCTGAAGTCGGGACACATGCATTTGAGAGATATCTAGGCGTTCTCCCGTTTCCTTTTGGCTTAAATTCTCAAAATACGTACATTGAAGAATTTCGCGTTCGCGTTCGGAAAGAACGGCAAAAGCTTTTTCCAAAAGCATTCTTTTATCAATCTGATCAAAACCAACATCGTTGGAACCAACTAGATCGAGTAATGTAACCGTACTTCCTTCTTGATCCGCTTCAATGGAACTATCTACAGATAGAGCTTGATAACTTTTGCCCATCTCCATCGTCTCTAGAACTTCCTCTTCAGAAACTTCTAGGTACTCTGCGATTTCAAAAATTTTCGGTGATCTTTGTAAACGCGTAGTTAGTTCTTCAACGGCTTTCTTGATTCTTGGTCCAAGTTCCTTAATTCGACGAGGTACGTGAACACTCCATGTTTTATCACGGATAAAACGTTTAATCTCTCCGACGATGGTCGGAACAGCGAAAGATTCAAATGATCTTCCAAACGTTTTGTCGTACCTTCTAAAAGCCGCAAGCAATCCAATCATACCGACTTGTACTAAATCGTCATGAATGCTTTTGCCTTTAGAAAACTTCCGAGCTAGTGAATGAACTAAGTCTTGATACTGCAACACGAGGTTCGTCTGAATCTCTTCGTTCTTTGGGTCTTGCTGCAGTTCATCAATCCAAGCATAGACTTGTTCTTTACTGTGAAGGCGCTGGTGAGATTCTGTCGACATGTTCCTCCACCTCATCTCTGTGAAGATACTTCGTCATCATTACAACGACACCGGCTTCACTGCTTATTTCTACCTTGTCCATTAATGTATCTATCAGAAAGAGGCCTAAACCTCCCTCATGCAGTTGATCAACTGATTTACCATCTACAGGGCCAAGATTTTTAGAGATAGATTCGACATCAAAGCTTTTTCCTTGGTCGACAACCGTAATTTCCATGCGGTCATCATATATATTACAGCCAATACGAACTTGGCCTTTATCTTCAGTATCGGTATAGGCATGATTAACAACGTTCGTTACAGCTTCTGATACTGCAATTTTGATATCTTCAATTTCGTCAAACGCAAAACCCATGCGGTTGGCCAGGCCAGAGATCGTTAACCTGACGACACCTACATAATCCGGTTTTGCAGGGACCTTCATTTCAATATAGTCGGACGCTGTTCTCATAGCGCCTCCCCCTTTACTCCACTTTCAATATCCATTACTTCCGTTAATCCAGTAATTTCAAAAATGCGTTTAACGCGTTCTGTCATGCCTCTTAATTTTAAAGAGCTATGATTTGCTTTAGAAGATTTTAAAGCTCCTACGAAAATACCTAGCCCTGTGCTGTCCATATATTCAATTCCGGAAAGATCTACGATTACGATGTTTCCTTCTTTCTCTGTTAATGGAAGCATCACTTCTTTTAACTTAGGAGCTGTATAAGCATCCACTTCTCCTGTAAGGTTTAACTCGTATGTTTCATTTATTTGATCTTGATTTATTTGCAAATTCATTTTATTTCCCCCCAAGCTTTGTATGGAACCATATAAGGTACCTTTACCCTAATCAAATACTGTTTAAACCAGTCGTTTTAAAATAATTAAAGTAAAATCATCTCTTAGCTCAAAGCCTTGAAGGCGATCAAGCTCCTGAAATACATTTTCAACAATCTTTTGTGAGGGCAGATCCATATACTTTCGAATAAGAGCAACAACTTCTTCTCTTTCGATGAATCCTTTGCTTGTTCTACACTCGGTCACTCCGTCTGAAAGAAGGATAACCATGTCTCCCACTTCTATCATCTTTTCGTATGGGTGATAAGTGGTTGTTCTGGATACACCAAGAACCAGACCTTTAGCGATCAAGTCATGAAACTCGTCTTCCTTTGCGTGATAGAAAAAGCCTGGTTCATGACCAGCACCCGCATAGTAAAACTTATGACTTTCAGGTTCATAAACCCCATGAAACATCGTGATGAACATGTTGCTATGAACATTTTGTTCAACGACACGGTTTAAGTTCTCTAAAAGTAGATGAGGCTTCATCTGTTCTTCAGGTAAACTGTCCATCGCATATTTAATCATAGACATACAGAGTGCAGCGGGTATGCCTTTACCGATAATATCTGCTACAGCGACACTTAAACTGTTGCCGCTCTTAACAAAATTATAATAATCACCGTTCATTTTTTTAGCGGGAACACTCACTACGCCGATGTCTAGCTGATCAAACTCTGGCACATCACTGAGCAGTAACGTCTGCTGCATACTTGCGGCAACTTCAATCTCTGATTCGAGCTGTTGTTGCTTATCACGCAAACTTTGGTGCTCACGATAAGCAAAACCGTAGCCGATCATCGCTTCAAGCAGAAAGTCAAAAGAATCTCTCATTTCTTCAGACATATCTGGAAACAGTTCATCCATCACTTGGATGTGCAAACTGACAAGATCTTCTGGTGAGATCTGCTGTTCTAATAACTTTCTGCTGAATTGCTGCCCTTTGTAGAGGGTCGTCTCTGTTTTGGCTTTTAGATAGACCGATAATAAATCTTGATAACGTTCCGTTAGTGCGTCTTTTGCGGTCAAGAGCTCTCCTCCTAACGAAGCCATTTAGTAGCTGATATCTCCGTCCCCACATCTACAGTGGATTCGATTGAGAATTCATCCATTAATCGCTTCACGCCTGGTAATCCAGCTCCTAATCCGCCAGAAGTAGTGTATCCATCTTCCATAACTTTTCGGATCTCTCGAATTCCAGGACCATTATCTAAGGCTACGATTCGCAGTCCTTTTCTTCCTAATTGATCGATTGGTTCGATGCAAATCTTTCCTCGTCCAGCGTATAGATAGATGTTACGGGCGAGTTCAGATATGGCTGTTGTTATTCTTGCTTGGTCAACGTTTCCGAAACCGAGCTCTTTAGCCATGTTTCTTCCGAGTTGACGGGCACTTACGATGTCCCACTCGTTGCGTACTTCCACACAGGATTGGATGTCCATAATCATCCCTCCAGTTCCAGACGCAATTTATCAAGCCCCTGTTCTAAGTCAAGTGCTGTCGAAACTTCCCTCATTGAAATTCCAAGGTCAATTAGAGTAATAGCAACTGCTGGTTGTATTCCTGTTAATACAACTTGAGCTCCCATTAATTTTGACATCCTTACTACATCTCCAAGAACTTTAGCTATAAAGGAGTCGATCATGTCTACTGACGTTAGGTCAATAACCACTCCTTTCGCACCTGTATCGTGAATTTTATTAAGCAAGTCTTCTTGAAATTGAAGAGCTGTCTGATCATCCATTTCAACTTGAATGGTGATCAATAAATATTCGTGCAATTTTAAAATAGGAATTCTCATTTTTTTACTCTCACTCCCTATTTATTGCTAATTAACTGCTGATTTGTAATTTCTAGAGCGTTTTCCATACCCTTTTGAAGCGTACTCTTCGTTGGGAACAAACTAAGGTCGATTCCTAAGCTTACGATCGTCTGTGCAATTTCAGGACGTATTCCTACAAGGATACACGTAGAACCTAATAGACGCACAGCATCCGCTGCTTGAATAATATGATGAGCAACCATCGTATCAACGACAGGTACACCCGTAATATCGATTAGCACTACTTCCGAGCGATATTTGATCACACCGTTTAAAAGGTTTTCCATAATCAGCTTCGCGCGTTCCGTATCAATCGATCCGATAAGAGGCATAACACTAATATTTTTGAAGACTGGAATCAATGGAGCAGAAAGCTCTAATAATGCCGTCTTTTGAACGGAAACAGTTCTTTCCCATATTTGAGAGGAGTTTTCGACAACGCGATTTAGAATCGGGTCTAACCAGCGATCGATCTCACGGTAAACAGCTGCTACCTTCTCTTTGTCGTTTTCCGTCTCTACTAAAAGATTTAGAACAACGCGGCGTGCCGCTTGTAGTCCTTGCGTTAAATAACTTAATGGTAAACCTGTATGAAGAACTTGATCAAAAAAATCATCAAGTGTTCCGTCTTTAGAAATATCATGAAAATTAATGTGCTTGATTAGCATAGAAAAAAACTGTTGGTCCGTTTCTTCACTAAACTTCAAAGTAGTTCCAACAAGTTCTTTTTCTTTAAAAAGCTTAACTTCCTTAAGCCAATTATTTTTTAGGGTTTCTTGATTTTCATTAATCATCTGTACAATCAAGTTGTCCAATTTTTCTTGCACCCCCACTACATGTAGTCTCAATTTCTATTATTTCACTTCTGAATATATTGTGCAATGTTTACTCTTTTACTAACTTTGGATATATAACCCAAGATTCTGATTGTTAAACATGTATTTTTTTACAAAATATTTAAATAGTATTCGTATACTAGTTACCATTATAAGGGGTTGGTTCCTTGTTATGTGGCAAGATGAACCAATATGCAACTTAAAACTGAAAAAGTTATTTCTTCTCAATTCCATATATCAAACCCTGAAATCTCTCATGAATCCTTAGTGCATGAAAGGTAAACAGTACCTGTTCTTCCAGTTTCCCTTATTAGATCTGTTGATAAAATAAAAAACCGCCAGACATCCCCGTCAGACAGTTTCCTAAATGATGTTATAAAATTAAAAATCAACCAGACCAGTACTGATCTGCAATGCGTCGTCTACCCTGCGCATCATGTCTTCATCCAGTTGTGTTATTTTATCTGTTAATCTTTGCTTGTCAATCGTTCTGATCTGTTCAAGCAAAATAACTGAATCCCGTTCAAAGCCGTATTTTTTCGAATCTATTTCAACATGTGTTGGAAGTTTTGCTTTCTGTATTTGAGCTGTGATTGCTGCTACGATAACAGTTGGGCTAAAACGGTTCCCGATATCATTCTGAATGATCAGTACAGGCCGAATCCCACCCTGTTCTGATCCAACTACCGGTGAAAGATCTGCAAAGTAAACGTCTCCGCGTTTGACTATCAAGGACTACACCCCGCTAACTAAGCGGTCCAAGGTATGATCGGCTTCCTCCTCTAACATAAATGCTTCTGAAGCAATCGTTAGATTGATCTTAGCCATTTCCATGTAACCCTGTTTCATCTCATCACGAAACTGACGCTTATTCTTCCGCTCACGAAGAAACATCTCAGTAGCTTGATGGATAAATTCGCTGCGGTCCAAATTCTCTTTCTTTATGACACGATCTACCTCGCTTAGTAATTTCTGAGGAAGACTAATCACTATTCGTTTTGTGTTCAATTCGGACACAACATACACCTCCAGCGCAAAGCTATACTACGATCAAATTCCTTTTAACCACATTTAATCTTATCACTTCAATAATCCATTTGCAAAGCGATTTCAAAGTATTTATTCTACAAAATTTTCAATAGTCCTTCTAATATTCTGCTAAAAATTTAGAATTACATTCATATTTTCTAAAATTCGACCCTTTTTTGTATAAACTCTCGGCACTCGAGCAGAAATGAGGCACGGAATTTCATAATTTATCGTTTCGGCGACACGTGCGATCTCATCCATTTCTATTCTTTCCGCTTCCTGACTTCCTATTAAAGTGGCAACTTCACCAACATCTAATCTCTTTGGAAGTCTGACCATGCATTGATCCATACAGATCCTGCCGATGATCGGCATCCGTTCGCCCTTTATAAGCACTGAGGCTCCTGGAGAAAATCTTCTTTGCCAGCCGTCCGCATAGCCGATTGGAAGTGTACCTACCCACTCTTCTTCTGTTGCTGTATAAGTAGCTCCATAGCTTACAGTATCCCCAGGCATCAGTTTTTTAACATGAATGAGCCTGGAATGAAGGCTGAACGCTTCTTCTAGCGGAAAAGGCAAGTCTTGTTTTAATTCGTTAGATGGCGCCAACCCGTACATGCTGATTCCGAGGCGAACAAGATTGAATGGCCCTTTCACTTTCCTGAGAGCTGCTGCGCTGTTGGCGCTGTGGATTAGGGTTGGATTCAATCCCCATGATCGCAACGAGTCTATATATTTAATAAACCTTTTTCTCTGTTTCTCAAAAAGTTCTGATTCCCATTCATCGGCTGTTGCAAAATGAGTAAACACCCCTTCTGCTTCAAAAACAGAAGATTGTTTGATGAAGTGCGCTACGTCTTGCAGCTCACTTTCTTCTTTAAATCCAACTCGCCCCATACCGGTGTCGATCTTCAGATGAAGCTTTATTTGATGTTTTGTTTCTTTTACATGCGATTGTGCCTCGATTAGCCATTCTTTTTGAAAGACTGTAAGGCTTATTTCATTTTCTGCCGCAAGATTAGCATATTCCGGACGTACACGGTTCATAACTAAAATCGGTGCCGTGATTCCTTGTTTACGCAAAGCTAATGCTTCATCGAGCATAGCAACAGCTAGCCACTCAGCTCCTGATCTCACAGCCTCTTCTGCCACTTGAAGTGCTCCATGGCCGTAACCGTTCGCTTTTACGACAGCCATAATTTTTTGTTCAGGGAGATGTCTCTTAAAAGATTTTATATTTTGACTGATCTTATCTAGGTCGATTTCCGCCCAAGTGTCTCGATAATAGTGATGTTTATCCATGATGTTGGCCTCCCCAGTTTAGATTACTGCCTTCTATTTTACCCTCTTACCGCCAATTATGTAAGCATCCTATCGCTTCAATCCATAAATATGTGTGTGCAATCCAAAAGTTTTTAGAGTTTATCCACGAGTTTTCGTTCTTATTCCAAAAGTTTTGGCATTTTATCCACGAGTCTACAATTCTCGACAATTTACGGACGTGTTAAATCCATCATACCCGCTTTCAAAACAAAAAAGGCTAGCGTCTTCGCCAGCCTGCTCTATCAATTCCTATATATAATGTAGAAATTATTTAATCGCCTCTCCGCTCACTGAGCGTGCAATCGCCATCAACTCATCCTGACCGAGATTATTGGAGACGAGCAAGTAATCTACACCGTTAAAATTCCATGTGATCGATTGATCCGTCATCGCCCCAACGGTAAAGCCCAGATCAACTGGTTCTCCACTCGACATCGTTAGGCGTGAAGCTGTTTCTACAGCTGTGTTCTTCTGCTGCATCAATGTAAATGATTTATCTTCGTCCGCATAGTTCAATACTACTTTGGAGTCATCTGCGCCTTGTGCCACTTCTCTTTCATTTACGATGTTTAAGTTCGCTGTATAAGTCGGATACAGCACTTCGAACTCTTCTCCAGCACCTGAGAACGTAGGAACCTCAAATTGAGCACTGCTCATGTTCGACTCCATATCGAAAGAGTTCTTATCAAATTTTGCATTGAACTTAACCTTTGAGAAATCCAGTCTAACAAGCTCTTTTTGGTCTTGATCCATAATTCGTACTTGTTGCGGATCAAGATCTTTGTTTAATGTGATCTCTTGCTGATAGAGGTTTTTGTTTTGATAATTTGTTTTTGTATGGAAGACATAGCTTTTCTCTTTTGATTTAAACCCTCTGTCCGTATCATTTAAAATGTCCGAGATGAGAGATTGGAATAAATAAACTTGGCTGTTGTTTTCTGGCCAGTCGCTTTGGAAACGGAAACTTTTATTTAGAGCTGGCGTAAGAACGAAAACTCCATCTTTGTTACGCAGTATCATCTGGCTTTGATCTTTTTCAGCATTTTTTAAGCTGACTCGGTAAAAATCCGGCTTCTTATGCCAAATTTCTAAATCATAAGTCAGTGGCTTTTCTCCTGTGCTCAATGTCATCTTGGCTTCCGCTTTGTAACCTGTCATGGATTCCATTCTTTCTTCTAACGAATCCAAAACATCGTTCTGGCTTTGTGCACCACAAGCTGACAGAACCAACACGATCATGAACGCCGTCAACATCATTGACAGTGTTTTCTTCATTTTTTGCCATCCCCTTTGTCCCAAAGTAATTTCGACATTGAAGGGGGACCAACTCTCTGCACCTTGCAAAGGACTACCCCTTCTACCGCATTACAATATATGAGACAACCCTGGACAATATGCAGACTAGCTTGACGAGCTTTCTAAAACCACTTGTGCGATCGCGTATTCTTTCGTATGAGAGATGGAAAGATGACATAAATATGGATAAGGGGAAGTAAGAAACGGTTTACCCTTTTCATCTGATTTAATCTCCATGTCCTGCCATGAAAGTTCAGCGCCGATTCCAACACCGAGAGCTTTGGCCATTGCTTCTTTTGCGGCAAAACGCCCTGCAAGATATTCAAATCTTCTGTTGCCGTTTAAAGAAGAAAATCTTTTTTGTTCGAACGGTGTTAACACCCGCTCCAAAAATCGAGGCTGGTGAGAAACAACCTGTTTGATTCGTTTTAGCTCGATCATATCGATGCCTGTTCCTACAATCATTTATAAAAACTCCTTTACAGCTATATCTTTCGCCCTATCTACCAACACATGGTAAACTTAAGGTAGATGTATAGTATGTTTTGAAAATTTGGCTGTTTTGTAACTTTGTTGCTCTTGTATGAAGTTGATTTCCGCTTCAGTGCTTCGCTTTCCGCGGGGCAGGCGGTGAGCCCCTTGCCACTTTGCGCCCTTAAGGGTCTCACCTGAACGCTTCAAAGAAGTACTGCGTCTAAAAGTTAATGCTACCGCAGTTAGCTTCCTCGTCGCATGCCTTGAAAGGAGTTGCTTTAAATGGTAGGCACGCACCTTTCACTCCAATCAACATTCAACGAAGAGAAAGAAAAAACAGCCTACACTTTATAAAAAAAGGGTGATCTATTTCCATGTTCATAAGAGATGAAAGCTTTCAGACCTTTATTAGGCGTTATCCTGTTGTTACTTTTTTAGTAGCTGCACACATTATCGTGTTTCTTCTTATTAATTTTACCCCTTTTTCTACCTCTTTGTATCATTTTATGGTCGGGTCTAATTATTACATCACCGCTGGAGAGTACTGGCGTTTATTTACCCCCATTGTTACACATGAGGCTGCAGGTCATCTAATCTTCAACTCGTTCTCGCTCGTCTTGTTCGGTCCTGCACTCGAAGGAATCCTTGGGAAAGTAAAATTTATTATCGGGTATCTTGGTGCTGGTTTGATCGCAAATATTGCTACGTTACTCTTGCTGCCACTTTCTTACGCACATATTGGTGCCTCAGGAGCTATTTTTGGTTTGTTCGGGATCTACGTTTATATGCTTTATAACCATCGTCAATATATCGACCAAGCCAACACACAGATTCTTCTTGTTGTGTTAGGAATCAGTCTAGTAACCACGTTCATGAATGCAAGAATCAACGTGATGGGTCACCTGTTCGGATTGATCGGTGGCGCGGCTCTTGCACCAATCATTTTTGCTTCCCTTCATCGCAGGAAAAAACGATGGTAAAACAAAAAGCACCTCATCACACTTGAGGTGCTTTTCCTATTTGAAGATGCTCGATCAATACATCTTTTAATGAAGTTTCAAAATAGACGGGCCAATCCACGTCTAGTGCAGTCAGCTGCCTAGCATGCTTCGGCTTTACGCCGATAATTTTTACGGGTTTTCCGTTCATATATTGAAGCATGCGGAACAGTTCGCTTAACTTCTGAACGCCACCTTCATCAATTTCTCCTGTAGCAGAGAGATCAAAGAAGATTTCTTCAAATTGCCCTTCGTACGCCGCTTTAAGAGCGTTCCCTGTAACGGTAATCATCTTGCTCTCGTTCACATCCCCAAACAGAGGAACAAACGCCATCTTTTCAGAGATCGGTATGAACGGTCCAGACAATTCATCAAGCCGTTTCATCGCATCTTCTAGCGCTTCCTTCTTCTCAAACAGTTCAAAATCTGTAGAAGATAGTCGCAGCCTAAGTTCTAAAAGCTTATCTTCAAGCCCCTGAACATGCTTTCCAATTGGGATAAAAACAACGTGAGCAAATTCCCCTTCCCAACAAACAGATATATCACAAAGCAAGAAAGGGTGATTCCTCGCCTTTATATTTGCTTCAAACGTTTTTTCTCCTTCAAAAGGCATCATATACTTCATTAATTTGTTATGACTTTCTTCGTCAAAGCAGTCCCGAATCGTTTCAGTCTGCAAGTCCAACAACTCAATGGCTTTTGCGGATCTATTAAGAATAACTCCTTGTTTATCTATCTTTACGTATGGTACGGGTAGGACACTGCTCATTTGTAGACGTTAATCCTCTCTTCGGTATATTCATCCAGCCACTTTTCTACCTGTTGGAGATTTTTGATAATGATTCCTTGCTTATTTACATATGGTTCTAGATCGTATTTTTCAGTTAGCCTTCCGCCTACTAAAATATCAGGTTTATTCGGCAATGCTGCGAGTGCACGCACATAATTTTTTAGCACCGGTAGATTATATACGATGGAAACGGATAACCCGATGACTTCAGGCTTCCATTGCAGTGCTGATTTCAATGCATATTCTAACGGAAGACTTGCTCCATAATATTTTGTTTCCCAGCCTTTTTCATCAAAAAGACTATTGATCATCTTGATACCGAGATAATGCTGTTCTCCCTGCAGACATAAAAACATAGCTTTCTTTTTATTTGTTGCTTCATCTGCTGATACTTGAAACAGCCTAGAAAGAACAAAGTCACAAACTCCTGTTGCTAGATGTTCATCAGCGACGGAAATTTCATTATTCTCCCATAGGTCTCCAATCATATACATTGCAGGAGTAAACAGGTCTCGAAACAAAACCATTCGATTTTGGTCTGGCTGCTGTTTGATGAAACGCAATGCCTCAGCATGATTTCCTTCTAAGAACAGACGCGCCAACTTTTCAGCTTCTGAAATAGCCATGGATGGGACCTCTCCTTTTTCTAGTGTGATTCCACTTTACTGCATAGAACATCATTTGCTTGTTTTAAATATTGAATATAAATACCAACACGGGTATTTTCAAACGTTTGTTTTTCCTGTTCTTCTAACAAAACCTCTATTATAAAATCAAAGTTATCCATTAAAAGCTGTGTACTCATCCCAAACTTTTGTAAGATACCATCTAACCAGATCGCATAATCGATAAAGAACGTGCTATTATCGAGTTCATATGCCGTCTCTAGGTGCTTAAAATGATGATGGTTATCTTCTATACACTTCGCTCTCCCCTTGTCACCATATCTTTCGACAAGAGAAGGATCTTTTTGGTAAATTTTTTCTGTTACTCTTTCTACCATAACATTTATGTTAAATTCCGTCATTTGGCAACCACCTTATATTGCTTTACTGTGGGTATGACAGCTGCTAATTCTTGATCAGGATATTTCTTTTCAAGGTCATGAATCTTCTTAAATTCCTCACTTCTTACCCACTTTAGATAAGCTTCTTTTGAAGTGAAAATAAGTTGAACGGTAAGCTCACCCGCCCGTTTATCGTTCTGAAGCAATAAAAAATCAACAAAACCATCGGCGTTATCTACTGATCTAGAACGGTTCTTATATATATTTATTACTTCGTCTGCTTTTTCATTTGGAACATCGAACGTAGAAAAGACGGTATACATGAAACATCACCTCTTGGATGTATTTAAATGACAAAATGTTTATCTCATAAAAGATTCAATAAAGACTCTATTTTTCCTGCTAGCTAATTCGACTAACAACATCTTTTAAATTGAACCATCCATATTACAGGAAAAAAGTGTAGAAGTCGAATCTAAGTGAAATAATTTGGCAGAAAGAAAAGCAATATATTTAATAAATTGTTGATTTTAGTAAGCTTTAACCACAGAAAAAAGGATAGAGCTCCCTTTTAGAGCTCTATCCTTTACTTTAATAAAGATCAAACATATTCACATCATGATTGGTCTGTTTTAGATAAGTAAACAGCTGTCCACGGTGATGGTAGCTATGCGTTACGATTTCCACTAGCCATCTTGCTTGCGTAGCACCTTTTTCAGCATAAAACGCCTTTGTTTCTTTCTTAAGAAAATCTTCTTCGGAAAGAGATAAAAAATAAGACTTTGCTAGATGATACCCTTCTTCTAAAACATGAGTTAATTCTGTAACATTTTCTGCTGATAACTTCTTTTCAAGCTGACGAATTTCTTGCTCTGATTTTTCCTGTAATATCGCTAAGTCGATATGAGGAATCTGAACCAAATGATTGGCTAGTTCTAAAAAAGAACGCATGTTTTCAACAGGTCGAAAATCGTAAACAGAAGGATCTGCTTTTTTTAATAATTGATTGGTCGTACGAACCACAACATACAATTCTTCGAGTAACGTCTCTGTTAAGGAAACTGTCGCATTCATCTTTTCTTTCCTCCTGCTATGTATAATAATTACCTGTATTATCTTCTTCGTCTCAGCCGTTTTTTCCTTCGTTTAATCCAGAAGCAATCTCCTGATGCGCGGAGTTACTCATCAAAATATTTTCCGAATTGTCTTCACAGATTAAAAGCATGTCGTAATAAGCGCGCATAAAGACTTCCACAATAAATGGATCATACATTTTTCCTGAATGGTTCTCGATCTCTATCTTTGCTTCCCAAGGCGTCAATCCTTGACGATAAGCACGGTTACTCGTCATCGCATCAAAAGAATCAGCGACTGCTAAGATACGAGAATAAATCGGTATATCTTTTCCTTTTAAACGGTGTGGATAGCCTAGACCATCGTATCTTTCATGATGATGAAGAATTCCAGTTAAAACACGGTCCGAATATCCGAAAGATTTTGCTAACATCATCCCATCAACAGGATGCTTTTTCATAATTTCGTACTCTTCTTGTGTTAATTTTCCGTTCTTCAAAAGCACGGCATCTGGTGTTGAAATCTTTCCGATATCATGAATGAGAGCTGTCAACTCAAGCTCTTGCCAATCTACATTTTTGAATTGGCCATGTTTGGCAAGAATCATGGCGTAAAGTGCCACTCTCTTTGAATGTCCTTGTGTATAAACGTCTTTCGCTTCAACTGCTAACGAAAATGCTTTCACACCTTGCTGAATCGCTTCTTTTTCTGCAACAGATTGATAAACAATTCTCTGCGCCATGAACAAAAGTGAACAGAAAATCACATAAATCGAGATAAACGCCAGATAGTCTTTGAGTGGTTCGTTCGATAAAAATAGATATGAAATCAAGCCACCTATACTTGAAACATAATATAGCCTCTTATCATTTAAAAGTAGAGCAGATACAGGCAAAAAGAAGTAAGCAGCCTGTACGATCGGATATGTAACGAAATAGTAGGAAATCGAAACAATATAGATGCTGCACATAACAAAAGCCAATTTTGTGTATTGTTCTTGTATACGGTTGACTCCCCATGCAGGAAGAAAACCAATTAAAAATAAGAAAAGAAAGGTGTAGAAACTTTCTAATGGTTCTATAAAAAAATGATGGAGAGCCTGTATGAAGGCACTCCCCACAATAAATAGCTGAGCTAGCTGTATATTACGTATCATGATTGAAACTCCAATTGTCGAATTTTGTAATTTAATGTAATTATATACTATGAAAGCTTTTTATCCTATAGTTTGTTGGAATTCAAAACACCTTTGCATAGCTCACTTTATTTTTTACAAACAAAAAACCGCCTATTGACGGTTTTATTTCACATAACTGCGTGCAACTTGTCTCATTTTTTTATGTTTGTGTTTTTGACTTCGCATTCTTAAGATCACTAGGAACGCGAGCAAGAGCAGCAGTCCACTGTATAAGAAGATACTTGCCTTCACAACAGATTGCATGAACGTCGAATCTACTGTTTCAACAGATTTACTATCGACAGTTGCGGAAGCTTCTTTTTCCTTTTCCTTCTCTTTAAATAATGTATGTGAGAGTAACACATGTCCCGAAGAATCTTTTAGTTGAAGCTCTCCATCTGAACTCACTTCTTGAACCGGTTCTTCTCCTTTTGGCAAGGTAACAGCCAAATCTTCTTTTAACGGATAAGTCTTTCCGTTTAACGCTTCTATCTTTGTACCAGCAGATAATGTTTGTCTTTCAAAGTTCGCAAATCCATAATCCCCAAGTGCCATCGTGTCCCAATATGCCGCTCGACTCGTAGGAGCTTTTAGAGTAACGATGATAACATCAAGATTATCTCTAGAAACAGCTGTAACTAAAGTATGCTTGGATTCATCAACATATCCGTTCTTTACACCAATCGTACCCTCATAATCCCACAAAAGTTGATGGTGATTTCTTAACGTCGTCTCCCAGCCTTCTCCGACCCAAGGCAGTTCCTTTGTTGATACGATCTCACGAAATTCTTCATTCTTCATCGCGTATTGAGTAATCTTCGCCATATCTTCGGCTGTTGTATAGTGTTCTTCATCAAAAAGTCCGTTCGGATTAACAAAATGAGTGTTATCTGCTCCCACTTTTTTTGCAAACTCGTTCATTTGGTCTGCGAATGTTTCTACGTCGCCTGCCACGTATTCTGCAATCGCAACTGCTGCATCATTACCTGAGTTGATCAAAAGTCCTTGAACAAGCTTTTTCAGTGGTACTTGCTCACCTTCCATCAAATAAACTCGTGTCCCCTCAGCTCTCACTGCGTCGCTGCTTACAACAACAGAGTCATCCAACTTGCCTGATTCTATAGCCAGAATCCCTGTAATGATCTTTGTAATACTTGCTGGATACATTTGTTCCGAGCTGTTTTTTTGATATAAAATATCTCCTGTTTTCGCATCAATCATTACAGCGCTTTCGCTTTTAATATCTGGTGTGTTCTCCCCCGTCGCTTGAACAAACTGTGTGTTCACAAGCATAACCAGTGAAAAAACAAGAATTAGGCTAAGTTTTTTCATTTAATTCCGCTCCCGTTAGTCATTTAATCTTCATATCTCTTCGTTGTTTGTTTTGTTTCTTTTATGGTTGAAATCAAAATGAAATCTAGTAATATTCGCCATAAAAAAACAAGCGTTTTATCAATTGATACCGTTCGACAAAATCCGCCTGTTTCCTTTTATATATCGTTCATATTTTCAGTTTATTTAGTCAAAATGTTTTCTGCTTTTCTTTCCTCTTAATAAATCTCCCGTCCACCCTTTCATTCTTAGCCAAATATATATAGCTAATGTGGAGACAACGATTGAGATCATAGCGTAAAGGTAACCGAATTTCCAATCAAGTTCAGGCATATTCTTGAAATTCATACCCCAGACTGCCCCTAAAACCATTCCAGGAGTGAAAATAACGGTAAATACAGTGAGTGTTTTCATAATTTCATTTCCACGATGAGAAGAAAGAACTTCTTCAAGGTTTAACAAAGTATCAATGTCTTGTCTGTAATGAGATAGAAGCGAAGTTGTTCGGTCGATCCTAGTTTCAATTCGCTTATATGCGCGTGTTTCCGTGATTTCATCTAGAAAAGCTTCCTTAATGGCCATCTGTGTTTCATGCACGGGGAGTGTTAAATCGCTCCAGTTGATCAACTCAATGCGTCGATCATAGATGCTGTTTAATAAATTCGTATGATTATTTCTTTGAACATCCCTTTGGAGTTCTTTAAGCTTCACTTCTAATGCATCAATACCATCCAAGAAATAATTGACCAATTCACCGAGCAGTATGATAAAACCTTCCACAGGTGTTTTTTCTTCTAAAATCAAATGATCACACGCTTCACGGTTGTCTCCTTGGATACGTGAGAGATCTAATCCTACTGTTATTAAGGATTTGGGACGGATATAAAAATGAAATACCTCAAAATCAGATTGGTTCTTCGGATCTTGTTTATACGTGAGAGATCCACGAACAATTTGATCACCGTCACTGTCTTTTTCAATTCTTAAATAATTGACTTTATCTTCTTTAATATTACTCAGCCAATTTTTGCAGCCTTTCGTATTTGCAATCAAGTCATGAATAGTTTCTTCGTGACACTCATGACGATGCCACTTCCAACCGTAAACACTCATTTCTTCCATAAATCATCCATCCTTTGTATACTGATCGTTTTAAATAACGGTATATTCTTTTGCACCTTTTTTTCTTAACCAATTTAGTGAGAATTGTATGAGATCAGGATGACTCTGCAGATTTCTATTCTTTGAATAAATCCAGATGTAACCCTTCTTTTCGGTTTCCTGTACCTTTAATAAGGCAATCGCTATAATTTCATGCTCTTCTTCTACAATCACAACGGTTGCATCATCATGACCCTCTAAATATTGAGAAAGTTTCTTATGATATTCCGGAGCGTCACTACACCATTCCAACAAACGGTTAAGGTCTTCCTTTTCTGCGAATATCGGTTTCACTGCCAACCTCCTCCATTAGAGTTCCCTTATAAAAATGAGAACAAACACTAGATTATTTTTTCAGATGGTGCCAGATAGCTTTGTAAAAGTTCTCGGTCTTCTGGAAAGGATAAAGTAAGTACTTCTAACTCTTTCAAGGATACCCACCTAATATCGTGTATTAAACCATCCGGATCTTGGATGACCGAAGAACCGCTCACTAGATCTGTTAAAAAATAGTGAACTTTAAAATGGATGTTTTGAGAGATTCCTTCTTTAATATGTAGCTTCTTAGTAACTTTCACGACATATCCCGTCTCTTCCCACACTTCTCGCATGGCGCATTCTTCAAGACTCTCGTTCCCTTCTCTGCCTCCAGAAGGAATACTCCACTTCTTCTCCTCAGCGGCTGTTCCTTGTAAAACCATCAATAACTTTCCATCGTTCATACAAATACAACTAGCACCTTCCCATTTCATATCTATTCCCCCTTTACAGCTATTTTCTGGACATGAAAAAAAAGTCCTGCGAGATAATCACAGGACTTTTCTACAATTATATGACTTTAAATTTCCAACTATATGACTTGAGTTTGATCGGCTACTTTTTGAGTATTTACGATTCGGCATTTACAATGGTCCCAAGTATAGAGCGTCTTGCTGTTTTGCTCTAACAAAGAAAGAGAATCATCCGTACATTCTACGATCTTTGAATGAGGAATATCATGCTCCTTTTGTTCACCAGTCTTCATATCAATGTATACGATTCGTTCGCTCTTTCCCGTTGCAAGATCCAATTCATAGACTAATAGCTGGTCATCTACTTGGTAAAGAGCACGAGGAGAAATGGATAGCTTGTATTCTGTAACCACTTTATCTTTGTCATTCAACACCATGATTTTCTTTGGATCTCCGTTAAGAACTGGCGCACCTGACACGTATACAAGATCTTCATGACATAAAATATCAGTAGGTGCCATGTTGCTTCCTAAATTTATGCGCTTTTTCTTACCGTTACGGATGATGTAGAGAACCGCCTGATCTTCTTCAACAATATAAGAAGAAATATAGAGAACATCTTGGTTCATCTCTACTTCCCAAAGGAACCCATTCACTTTCCACTCTTTAACTAACTCTGGGCCATCTTTAGAAAAGATTAAAACTGAGCCTTTTGAACCATCACCCTCACAAGCGACTACAACACTCGATTCGAATTCGTAAAAATTGGGTTGTCCCTTAATAACTTGAGATTTCAAGCAGCCGTTTTTATGGTCAAAGATGAAGAGCTTGTGGTCTCTTGACTGATCATCTACCTTTTTGGAGAACCAGTAATTCTTCTGTTTGTCCATGAATACTTCGGAGTAGGCAAAAGCGCCTTCCTCATTTCTTACTATACTTCCGGCCACTTCAGGATCACGTGAGACATACAGCGATTGATTTTTCTCTGCAGTTCGTGATGATAATTGATACATTTTAGCCATAGTACTCTCTCCCTTCAAATTTGACGCCGGCTCCGTGCTGACATAGGATTTATGTAAAACGTTCTTTTCAAAATTATCAATTTCTAGCAAAAACTTTGTATTTTCTGTTATATTTATCTTATCAGACATTCCATTTATTCTGTATTGGGAAAAATAGTAGGATAGATACTTGTTTAGTGGGGGTTCTGCATGACAATTTTCCCAAGTTCTGAAAGGGGGATTTTATGGTCGGTCAACGAATAAGATATTATAGAAAAACCAAAGGCCTAACCCAGGAAGAACTGGCACAGGGAATTTGCTCTGTTTCCTACTTGAGCAAGATTGAGAAAGGGGACGCCAAATCAAGCGAAGAAGTCATTAACCTGCTTTGCGAACGTCTAGGTATTTCGCCTGAGGAAGCTGATAACAATGAGATACTTGAGATGTTAAATGAATGGAATATGATGATGGTTAATCGTAGGTTTGAAGAAGCTACAGAATACTATCCTGCTCTCCACGAGAAAATGAAAAAAGTTTCTAATCCTGAAATTCTTATTCGCTTTGACTTATTTTTAACACGATACTACTTAGTAACAGATCAACTTAATGAAGCCCAAGAAAAATTGAACTCTTTAAATCAAATTCAAGAACAATTTTCATCTGAACTAGAATTTTACTTTTTCCAAGTCACAGCAATGTATAACTTCTTTTTAAATAAATATAATGAAGCTCTCGATAGTATTAAAAAATGTGAGGCATTGTTTAGGAAAGTTAATATTAAAGAGAGCGAAGAGGCCGTACTTTATTACCAGATAGCTCTTTATTATGGTCAACTATACCGGATTACTCTAGTAAATTATTATGCTTACAAAGCCATTTCAATTTTCGATAAAGAATATAATTATAGTAGAAGTGCCGATTGTCATATTTTGCTAGCCATAAATAATAGACGTGTGCGTAATTATGAACAGGCAGAATATCATTTAAATCATGCATTAAAATATTCAAAGGCATTTAATGACAAATCTACTACTGCAATTATTTTTCACAACTTAGGATATGTGTCTTCATGCAAAAAAGAGTCTAAAAAAGCTATAGATTATATATTAAAAAGTTATAAATTAAAGCAAGAATTAAATGATATTAATATACAGGTAATCTCTACAATATACTTAGCGGCAAAAGAATATTTTAATATTCAAGATTATTCTAAGTCCTTAGATTGGATAAATAAGGGATATGACATTATTAAAAATGATGCCATTGTTAATAATGAGTATTTCTATCATATGAAAATTTTGGAACTTCAAATTCATTATGCTAATAATAATTCATCTAAAGACTTAGAAGAATTTTTATCTAAGGAAGCTATACCTTTTTTCGACAAATTAAACACAACTGAATATTTAGCAGCTAATGCAGAATTATTAGCAGATCTTTATTTTGATCAAGGACAATACAAAAAGGCAAGTCATTATTATAGGATATCTAATAATGCAAGGAAGCATATATTATAAGGAGGTGAACGGTTTGAAAAAATTAATCTTAGGGCTTGTTCTTATTGGTGCAATTGCTTTTACAAGTACTTCATTAGTAGAGGCTAATGATCAACTTCCAAGTGTAAAGAGTATTTCTTTCGCAAAATAATAAAAGAGCTCAAGTATGAGCTCTTTTTTTCATGCCCTAATAACCACCTTCGTCCCAATAGGCACAATCTTCGATAATTCTAAAACATGATTATTATGCATTCGCACACATCCTTTGGATACGTTTTTTCCGATGGATGATGGTGTATCTGTGCCATGTATCCCGTAATGCGGACGTGAGAGTCCCATCCACATGACTCCAAACGGTCCGCCTGGATTTGGTGCTTTATTAATTATCGTATAGGTTCCGGTCGGTGTAGGTGTTAGCATTTTCCCGACACCTATTGGATATCGTTTGATTACTTTCCCATCTTTTACGAGGGCAAGTCTTTTTCGTGTTGTTGAAATATAGATCTCATAAGGCATCATCATACCTCCCGCTTTAGCTTATGCAGGACAAATATGAAATGACTCTATTTCGATGCCTTAAAGCATTGTTCACTATGTGAGGCTTGTATTCGGCCAGTAGCTTCTAAAAAGCTTTCTGCCGTTGTTAAACCGACGTGCTTAAATGTCTTTTTCAGCACTTTCTGCTTTTCCACTGTTTCATATGGCAGTTGCTTTAAAAACTCTTCGAAGCTACCAAACTCTTTTACAAGTTCGTGGACTCTCTTTGCGTTTTCAATCGTCGCTTCAATCTTTTTTCTATGCCTAACAATCCCAGAATCCTCTAGTAAACCTTCAACCTCTTTTTCACCAAACTGCATGACCTTTTCTATCTCAAACTGTGAAAACGCATTTCTAAAGTTCTCCCTTTTATGAAGAATGGTCTTCCAGCTTAAACCAGATTGAAATAGTTCTAGTGTTAAACACTCGAACAATGCATTGTCTCCCGCTACATACTGACCCCATTCGTTATCATGATACTGTTGCAGCATCTCACTTTCTTCACTCCACTTGCATCGGTTCATCTCACATACTCCTTTTTAAAAAAATAAAAAGCGCAGCCGGGCTGCACTTTTGTTATTGTGTTGCACGCATTTCTGAAAATGGATAGATGACGACTTCTGAACGACCCTCAATTGCTTTCGTTTCAATTAAACCTAGTCCGTTTCGTGAATCCATACTATTCAGACGGTTATCACCCATTACGAAAACTTTTCCTTTTGGGACTTTAAGTGGTCCAAAGTCTTCTGTTAGATACACCCCCAAGCTTTTCGCTTCCGATTTATTTTCCTGTAGATAAGATTCCTTCACTTTTTTATTATTAACATAGAGGTCGTCACTCTTCATTTGAATGATGTCCCCTTCTAAACCTATCACTCGTTTTACATACCGCTTATCGTCACCTTTAATGATGACGATATCGCCTTTTTGTGGCTCGGAAAACGCATAAACAATTTTATTAACATACAGCTTTTCTTGATCATGAAGAGTAGGTGACATAGATGCACCTTCTACCATATATGGAGCAAAGAAATAGGCTTTTGTGATGAATACAAAGACTAAAGCGAAGCCAATCGCCTTTAGCCAGCTTACCCATTCATTTTTTTGCTTTGTTTCTTTTTCTTGTTCTATCATATCTTCATTCACCTCGGCGCAACGATTTCAATTTTTAATCGATCTGGATCTTCAAAGAATAAAGCATAATGATTTTTTCCACCTGCAAAAGGAAACTTATCCTCATACAAAAAGGAAATATTTTTCTTCTTCAATTGTACACGAAGGTGCTCTATTTGCGCACGTGATTTAGCCCAAAAGGCCAGGTGATTAAGTCCTGAACGCTTTCGGTGAAAAGGTATATCATTATATATTTCTTCTGTTTGTACAAAAACAAGATACGAAGACTCCATTTTGTAGCTAAAACCTTTTTCCCACTCTTGAAAAAGAGAAAAGCCTAACTCCGGCAGCAGCCATTCATAAAACATCTTCGTTTTCCCTAGATTTTGTACGTTCATTTCGATATGATGCAAGCCTTGTGGTGATGTCATGATTTCTCCTATTTACCCTCTACTTAAAAAAAGGTACTCTATCACTTTTAATCTTTCGTGAAATAGCCTACAATGGTAAAGATTTCCGTCTCACTACAGGAGGGTTATACCTATGAACGCTAAAACAAAACACGCAGCAATCTTCCTGGCTATTTCTTTGCTTTGGTTGAAAACATATATTGTTTATAAAGTTTCATTTACGCTGCCTATCGATCATTTCCTGCAAGAAATTTTATTATTTTTAAATCCATTAAGTTTTCTCGTACTATATTTTTGTTTAGCTAACTTTGCTTCACCTGCTAAAAGAAGACGAATCATCTTATGGCTTTCCTTAATTTATAGCTTTATCTTGTATGCGAACGTCGTCTATTATCGATTCTTTACCGATTTCCTTACGATTCCGGTATTGTTTCAAACAAAGAATGTTGGTGATATCGGAAACAGTGTTTATGAACTGATCTATTTCACAGACATTTTCTTTTTTGTTGATCTGTTTCTGTTAGCTTATCTATTAAAACAGACGAGATGGAAGTCTGATCATCTATTAAGACCAGTGGACCGGAGAAAATTATTTTTATACGGTATTGCTATTTTATCTGTTCATTTAATCCTTGCAGAAATAAACCGGCCGCAACTTTTAACTCGTACATTTGATAGAGAAATTCTTGTGAAGAGCTTAGGAACCTTCAATTATCATCTGTACGACATCATGCTCCAATCAAAGTCTTCTATGCAAAAAGCACTAGCAAGCAATATGGATGCAGAGGAAATTCTTCAGAATGTGAAAAAAGAAACCGTTAATAACCCTGAGCTCTATGGAATTGCCAAAGGAAAAAACTTAATCATGGTCTCTCTCGAATCTACTCAAAATTTTGTACTGAATTATGAAATTAACGGTGAAGAAGTGACACCTTTCTTAAACGAACTTGCTAAATCCAGCTATTATTTTAATAACTTCTATCATCAAACAGGTCAGGGAAAGACATCAGATTCTGAGTTTTTGATTGATAATTCCTTATATCCACTGCCAAGGGGTGCTGTTTTTCAAACCCATCCATTGAACGAATACAACGCGATGCCTGAAATTTTAAAATCAAACGGCTACTATTCAGCAGTTTTTCACGGGAACAATAAAAGCTTTTGGAACCGGGATGTTATTTATAAGACAATGGGCTATGACAAGTTTTATAGTGAGGAATACTATAACGTTACAGACGAAAACTCGATAAACTATGGCCTCAAAGATATACCCTTCTTTGAGCAATCCATGCCATATCTAAAGAAGCTTCCTCAGCCTTTTTATGCTCGATTTATTACCTTGACGAACCATCATCCTTATTTGATCAATGAAAAAGAACAGTGGATTGAGCCTTACCCTGTAGAAGATGGAACGGTTAGCCGTTATTTTACAACCGTTCGCTACGCGGACGAAGCATTGAGCCAGTTTTTTGAAGAACTGAATAGCTCGGGATTATATGAGAATTCAGTGGTAGTCGTATATGGAGACCATTACGGGATATCAGAACGGCATCAAGAAGCGATGGCCGATGTATTGAGCAAAGCGACACTCACTGCCTACAATCAAGTAGAACTGCAGCAAGTACCCTTATTCATTCACGTCCCAGGAAAAAAAGGCAAGCAGATTGATACGGTCGGTGGACAGATTGATCTAAAGCCTACGCTGCTACACTTGCTTGGTATTGAATCAAAGGATGACGTTCATTTTGGAACGGATCTATTTTCAAAAGAACATCATGAATTAACCGTTCTCCGCAACGGCTCGTTCGTAACAGACGACTATATTTATACAAATGAAACGTGTTATGTAAAACCTTTCGGAGCACCTGTAGAAGAGGAAAAATGTAAGCCTTATATCGAACAGGCAAAAGAGGAACTCGATCAGTCAGATCGAATCATCTATGGTGATTTGCTGCGATTTTTAAAATAATTTTAGCCCCTTTGTGAGGGGCTATGTTTTTTTGTGTCTATAATGATTCATTTAAATCCTTCTTTTACTTCTTTTGATATTCTAATTATAGAGCTAAGCCCTAGGATTAAACATGAAATAAAAAATATGCTGCTCCACTCACCTATGAAGATTAAGAAAAAAATGCTTACCAAAGCAGCTAAAATAATCATACAATCTAAAATAAAACCAAGCTTCACACTCATATCTTTAACCTCCTAGTCTTTTGCAAAGAAGCAGCTTTATTTTATTATAAAAGATAATTTGTTGAAGGTGGAAATATGTTGAAACCTCTTTTTGCTTATTTTACAGATATTCATGGTAATTTGGATGCACTTCAAGCTGTTATTGATGACGCTACACGTATAGGAATCTCTCGTTTTATTAGCGGCGGTGACATGATTGGAATCGGTCCGTTTACAAACGAGGTGCTTGAACGGTTATGTAACCTGCCGTCTATTATGATGGTTACGGGAAATCATGATGAATCGATTTTGGCGTTAAAATATGGTCTGCCTCACCCGAAGAGTCACAGACATGCAAAGCAACATCATCAATGGATTGCTGACCAGCTAACAGATACTTATGCTCATATATTGAGCACGCTTCCCCGAGAGCTAATAGTTGAAGAAGATGGTTTCCGTTTTCTGTTCACACACTATCCCTTCAAGGAAGGAAAAAAAGAATCTCCAATAGTTGAAGATCCTTTTATGCCAATTATTAGTGAACCGGATTCTTTAGCGATGAAAGAGCTTTTTAAGGGCTCACTTACCTATGATTTTATAGGATTTGGACATCATCATATCCTTCATGACTATAAGATAAATCAAACTTATTTAGTGAATCCAGGTGCACTAGGATGTAATAAAGTTGCCGAAGCTCGATATGCCATCATCTATATCACTGATGAAAAGGATCTTAAGATTGAATTTAAATCTGTAGCCTACGACCAAACAAATCTGTTTAAGGCTTATAGAGAGCTTGAAATTCCAGATGGTCCGTTTTTAATGAGAGCTTTTCATAGTTAGAATATAGCCCTTAACTTTGCTTCTCACTTTATTACTGTGCATCTTTGTAGTAGAAATCATTTATTTTGTTTTATTCCATTCATCTAATGTCATCATATTAAATTCTTCTTTGGCATCCAGTCTTAAAGGAGCAATTAATTCGATGCTATTTCCGTCTGGATCTTTAAAATAAATGGCTGCGTGAGCATGTGGGTTATTTGGTAATACTAATGGTTGTTTTTCTGGTGGATATCCAAAATTTGTAGAGACTTCTATAGCCCGTTCTTCTAACCATTCCTTAATACCTAACATACTATTTTTATCAACTTGAAAAGCGATATGCCTTAACGATGGGTGATAGGGTGTTTTAACCTTTTCCGTTTCCCATAATCCCAACCAACTTCTTCCTTTCTCAATCCAGAAAAACACTAAATTTTCTTGTTGATAAGCGATCTCTAAATCTAGTTTCTTATAAAAGTCTATAGACGTTTTAAGATTACTTACCGGTAAATGTGCTTCATATAGTCCTTTAATCATTTCATTACTCCTATTAACTTATCTATATATTATCTTCTAATCTTTTTTGGGATGAAAAACTAGAGATTTAAGGTTTAGTCGTTTGTATAAATTCAATCTCTTCTCCGTCTGGGCCATCATAAAAAACAGTTCTCCAACCGTTTGGAAGGTCATATGGTCCTTCTTCTAAAAAGATCTCCTTACAAGATAGTTCCTTTATTTTTTCCGTCACAGAAGTCACGCTGAATGCAATATGACTGCGTGCCACGTGACTTCCTGAATTAGGCATCAATTCAAGCTTGTATCCTTCTCCTACTAAAAAAACGAGCTCTGTATCGTTCCACATGAAACTTTCTTTCTTTTCAATAGGAAGAATCTTTTCATAGAATTCACACGACGTTTTCATATTACTTACATACAGCCCGATATGATGCAGCATCTTATTCACCTACTTACAGAATTAGATTCATATCGCCAAACTCGTGCCAGAGGTAGCGCTTTTGAATAGCATCATTGTAAGCTTTATATAACTTGGATCGGTCTACGAATGCAGAAAGCAGTTGCAGATGACTCGCCTCCGGTTCATGCATCCCTGTAATCAACCCATCACATACGGCCAGTTTCGTATTTTCAGTAATATATAGATTCGTCCACCCACTATCTGCATGGACCATTCCGTTATGCTGTGCCACTGTCTCTAGCGTCCTTACAACTGTTGTACCAACTGCGATCACGCGACCTCCATTGTTTTTCGTTTCAGAAATGAGGTCAGCCGTTTCATTCGGTATATGATAATTTTCAAAGTTTTTGTCCGGTCCTTTATGCCACTTATCATCCAGCAAATAACTTAGACCCGTATGAAGCGTAATATAAGCGATCCTAACTCCTTTTTTCTGAAGCCGAAACAGAAGCTCCCAACTGAACGCCCTTCCAGCAGAGGGCATCTCAACAGATCCTGGAATGGTTGCAAAAACCGTTTGATAGTAATCCAAATTCCAAGGCTTCTGAATGTATTCGTATCTGACAGGCTCTCCTAAATCATAGATTTGGTTAAACAGCGAAGAGCAGCATAGATTAAATGCTAATGATACAAAAGGTGTATCTTCTGACTGTTCTATAATAGTAGCCGTTAATGTCGGCGAAAAACGGATGATATCACCCTTCTTTACAGTTCCGCTAACAGGAAGTGCTTCCCAAGTCGATTCATTCTTTCTATGAGCCAGTCGGATCTCTACCTTAGTGCCATCTGCTTCTATACGACTCTTTAAAACGGCTGGAACTGTTCGGCTCGCGTTAAGTACAAGCAAGTCACCTTTTTTCAAGTACCTATCTAGTTGATAGAACTGAGTGTGATTGGTCATTCCAGTGTCTTTATGAAGCACCATCATTTTTACATAATCTCTGCGTAATCCTCTGCGTTCTGGTGGTTCTTTTGCGTTTAGTTCATCTGGAACCTCAAATTTCATCGCTGTTTCCATTAGAACTCACTCCCCTCAAGCTGAAACGTCTGTGCTTCAAATCGCTTTCCTGTAATGAGTGAGGATGCATCTGATGCCAAGTATCCAAAAACTGCCGTCAGATCCTCAGGTTTTGAAAGCTCATAATCACAGTCTGGTACAGCACGTGCATGCATGTCTGTATCCATCTCGCCAGGATCAACCATGTTCACACGTACACCAGAATCACTTACTTCATCTGCCCACGTTTCTGTTAGCCCTTCCAGTGCAAATTTTGAGATGCCATAAGCTCCCCAACCCGCATACCCAGTTGCACCCGCCTCTGATGTGATATTAATGATGCTTCCTTGTTGTTTTTGAAGCATGATCGGTAAGACTCTTCTTGTGACTAAGAATGGTCCGATCGTATTAACACGAAGAACTTCTTCAAAATCTTGTTCAGGATAATCAAGCAAATAAGGAATTGGGCTAGGACCAATGATGGATGCGTTGTTGATCAACACATCTATTGCTCCAAAATGCTCTTCTGTCAGTGCTACGAATCGTTCTACATCTTTTGACTTTGACATATCTGCTTCTATCGCGAGAACGTCTGCTCCAAGCTGAACCGCTTCATTCTCCACACTTTGAAGGGCACCTTCGTTTCTTGCACATATCGCCAAGTTATATCCTTCCCGGGCAAAATATAGGGAAAGCGCTTTACCTAAACCTTTTGAAGCTCCAGTGATCATGATTACTTTTTTCATTACGTGTTCCTCCTGAATTTATATTTTATACTTTTTATACATTTATGTTTACTAAGTATTTTTATTATAGTGACACTTCTTTTCTTTCGTCAATGATAAAGTTTACAAATTTTTCGACAAATTTCCCGGAAAATAAAAAAAACCTCTGCGATAGCAAAGGTTTTACTTAAGGCGAAAAGATGCTCCGTCTATTATTTCAACGTCGTTCCTCTCTTTTATTTCCCTCATAAGCTGAAAAAGAGCTAAATCTTTTTTCTTCGATTCGATCATACAATCTATTCTCTCCACACTACCTTTTACTTCTTTTAAAAAATCAAAAAACATATTAACATCCACATAGTCTGCATGATTTCTAAATTGTTTCTCGCTCTTTGGGCTCGAGATATGCATCTTCAATGGCAGCGGAGATGTTTTCCATGACTCTACTACTCGTGGCCAGTGCTGTATCCAGTTCTCGTCATGATGGTATGCAAGGTGATGGTGATAATCGAACACAAGGGGAATCTGCAGCTTTTCACAAAGGTACAGAGCATCCGCCATTGTAAAAGATGTATCATCGTTCTCAAGCATGATCATTCTTTGGATTGATAACGGAACGCTTCCCCAATTCTGTACGAATCGCTCCAGTGCTACATCGGTTTCTTTATAGTTTCCACCTACATGCATCACGCAACGATGCTCTGTATCCATTCCCATGCTTTTGAGTATTTTGTAGTGCAGCTGTAGCGTCTTTAGAGAGTTTTTAAGAATCTCTTTTTTCGGAGAATTTATTAGTACAAAATGGTCCGGGTGAAAGTCTAGCCTCATTTTATGTTGTTTTGCATATTGTCCCATCTCATGGAGTGCATCATGCAAAGGACTAATATAATCCCAGTCTAAGAGCTCACTATGATTAGCTAGTGGAATGATTCTGGATGTCATTCGATAAAACCGTACATCGTTAGCCACGGCATGCTTTAACACTCGAAGCGTATTGGTTATATTGGCAAGCGATATGCGCTCAAGTTTCCTCAAACCCGCTTCTCTATTCTGCAGCTGACTGAATTGTTTATAGGTCATCGTTTTGGATGGAGAAGCATTTTTTAATTCCATGCTCATTGCCACAAAACCAAGCTTAATTATGGTCATCTGTCACACCTCATTTTCATCATTAACAGTATGACCCTATTACTTTTATTTTTAACCAATAGGCTGAATAGGTGTTAAATTGATTTCTTCTGAACTACAAAAAAACTGCCCTCAACGCTGAGGACAGTTCGAATATTTATTCAGGGTAAATATCTTTTCGAACCTACATACGTTCCCTTCCAGTACTTAGAATCAAGTGATTGTATTCGTACTCCTTTTGAAGTAGCGGCAATGAACTCTCTATTTCCCATATAGATGCCTACAAAAGAAACACTTTTACCATTTGTTTTAAAGAATACGAGATCACCTAGTTTTTCTTTTCCTTTTAAAACAGGTGTGCCGCCTTTATACTGCTCAGCAGATGTTCTTGGCAGACTTTTGTTTACAACTGTTGTTTTGAATATATATGTGGTAAACCCTGATGCATCAAACCCTTTTGGTGTTGTGCCACCCCATTTAAACGGAGCTCCTTTGTAGAGTTTTGCTGTTTCTGTTACTTCTTGATCATAAGATGGAGATGCTTTTGCAGCAGATACACCGCCTAAAATGAATAGAGCTGCGAGTCCTAATGAAACTACTGCGACGAGTAAACGTTTCATGTTTAACATCCTCTCTTTAATGAACTCTTTCACTCTATTAGTCGAATATTACACAACGAAAGTTACCCGCTTTCCATAGAAAAAAGACTGCAAATTGCAGCCTTTTTCGACATTCATTTTTTACTATTGATAGAAGTTTGCTCCGGTCACTCCTTCAATCTCTTCACTAAGCTTATAAGGACCGATTGAATCTATTTTCGTATTGTTAAACTTTACAGACTCAAACCCGTAGCTTTCAGCTGTTAATAGAATCGCGTCGATCATCATCAGATCTTCTGTATCATCAGCAGATAATTTTATAGAATCAGGAAAGGTTATCTCTACGTCATCCTTGTTTATTACTTTCACACCTAGTACTGTGTTTTTTGGTAACAGCGGTTTAAGGCCACGCTCTTGCTCATCATCCATCATCTCAAGAGCATCTTCAAACTCCTTTGGCATCGATTTCGTGTCTATCCCCGTTGCATACAGACTTACGATAAATGCATCTGTTGATGGGGCGTCATAACGAAAATGAGGAGCACCAGGAACTTTAAGATCCCACTCAGATACTGTTCCATAACGCTGGAATTCGTAGCCTTTGTCACCATTCATACGCAGTTCGACTTTCGCCTTCTGATCCTCGTTAGCAAAAGTCATCGTGATTAAAGCCTGAAGCAGAGGTTCTTCGGCTCCATCAATAGATCCTGCTGGCAGATCAACAATCACCGTCTCTTCTTCCTCGGTAATTTTCGCCTTTTCTAGTGGACTATCCGCTAATCCAACATCTTTAGGATTAAATGCTTTAAGTTCTTTATTCACTTTACTAACGTAAAAGTCTTGATCAGTTAAGAAACTAACAGGTATGACAAGTTGTGCTTGATCATCCAAATAACCTACAGTCACCCAGTCTTTGTTCATCGCTTTCAAGTTCTTTTCTAGATAAGGCGCATGATACGCAACAGATGGTTCAGCTTTCATGATTCCAGCAGAGTTTTGATCTTTATCCGCTGAGTCATCTAACGATTTTTCTTCCCTCTTATCCGATTGCTCAGCAACTTTGGAGTTCTCCATCTGTATCCCGTTCTTCATTAGATCTGGAGCGAAGACACCAAATATGACAAGCGCGCATGCTGTAGCGAGTGCCGGTATACTCCATGAAGGAAGGCGTTTACCTTTATTATCCTTATAATTAATATTTGCCTGAACCTTTAAGAAAAGATCCTGCTTAGATCGACGGTCTCTTATTGGGGGCAAATGCTTAAGATGCTCTTCAATTTTTTCATCATTCCACTTAATTGGTTCCATCTTTCAATTCCTCCTCCAGGCCCGGTTGCTGATCCAGCCATTTGCGCAATTCTTTTATAGCCCGGTGCTGGGTGGTCTTTACTTTACTTTCGGTCCAACTTAGTATTTGCGCAGTTTCTGAGATCGATAATGATTGAATGTACCGAAGTACAAGCACTTGCTGCTGATCGAGTGAACAACGTTTCATCATTGTATATAAATCTCGGTAAGACTCTTTTTTTGCAACTAATTCTTCTGGAAGGGGATCTCCATCACGCAATACACTTTCACTTTCTTTTATATCAAAGAATAGGAACCGTTTGTTGCGTCTGGATTGTTTTCTAAGCCAGTCAATGGCCACGTGCCTGGCAATGGAATACAACCATGTTTTCTCTGAACTCTTGCCTTCGAAACTCTCGTATGCGTTTAATACCCGGATATATACTTCTTGAACAAGATCTTCTGCCGATTCGCGATTTCGTACCATATAGAAGATAAATTGAAATAACGCAGTATGATACTCATCGTACAATCGGTCGAACGTTTCCTTCACTTCGGATGGCCCCCTATCTCTATGTATTTATGTAGTCGAATTTACTTATAAAAAGTTACATTACAAATATGTTACTTCTAAGTCTACTCTTTTTTATATCATATCGATAGGACCATTTGGTCGATAATTCCCAACAAAAGTGGAACTTCTTAGACAAAACTAGCCAGTAAATATGTCTTGGGCAGGATAGATACTGTTTAGTTTAAGAATGCTGACTTAGCATCGATACCATAGCCGGGTATTACGGATGTGGTTGGAAGAATTTTTTGAATAACTCCATATACATTGAAATTTTTTCTGCAAGTTTAGTGCACAAATCTGCGAGACTACTTATTTAAAAAAGTAGACACACGCAGTATAAAAAAAAGACACCAAAAAAACTGGTGTCTCCTCTTTATTTTGTAATTACATAGCTCAAAAACATTTCTTCAATGGTATCCCAGGCTATCCGGTATTGCTCTTCTTCTCCTAAAAAAGAATAATGAAGCACGTTACCATCACGAAGAGCCCAAAAGATTCGTGAAATGTTTTGCGGATCTAACTCTTTTTTGATTTCTCCCAATTCCTGGCCCTCTATAATAATCTTCACGATATATTCGATAAATCGATTATATCGCGCTGCAAGAATAGTTCGTAGATCATCTTGTCGTGATCCATAGAGCCAGAATTCAATATATACACGCATCGTCTGCTGATCATCTTCTTTTAACTCTTGTTTTTTCCAACGTTTAAATAGATTTTCAAGCTTTCTGCTTGCACTTGTAAGAGAAGCGTTCTCTTGTTCCATATCTTCGAAAAATTCATCTGTTCTTTTCTTTAACAGCTGAAGATAGATTTCTTCTTTACTAGCAAAATAGTTATAGATGGCACCTTTACTGATGTTCGAATCTTTAACGATGTCGTCTATAATCGTAGCTTGGTATCCCTTTTCACTAAAGCATTTTAAGGCGCTCTCAAGAATGTGGTTGCGTTTCTCTTCTTTATACTCAGCTGAAACTTTAGGCATGATGCTTCCTCCATTTATGACACGTCTTCTTTAAGTATAACAGAGTTTTCAGTCTATTTCGGAAAAAGTTTTCACCGGCCGAGACACGTTAGTCTGTTCGATTACCCGTTCCATATGAACTTGTTCAACATACGTTGTAAATCCTGTTTCGCGTAACAGTTGGTTTAGATAATCCTCTTTTTTAGGTATGTTAATCGTTATCCTTTTTACAGATTCCTCAGCTGGGGCGAATACGATTTTTACTAATTCTCTCACCGTCTCCTCTTGGAATTCATTCTGTTCGTCAGTTACACATTGATAGAGTAGAATTGTGGATAGCTTCCCTGTTTCATTATAAACTTTTTTATACACAGCATATCCGAGTGGAATTTCGTCTTTCATTCCTACCACACAAATACAGTCTCTTAAACTCTGAAATTGCGTCTGCCATGCGGTACTAGGTTTAAAAAAGGGTAATCGTTGTATATCAAATAGAGATACTTCTTTGATCTGTATTTCTGAACTTGCACTGTTCCAAGCAGTAATGACCCCTTCATGCTGAAGATACGTCAGTTCTTCAAACGTCTCATAACCCATGCTTTTATATAGTTGAATAGCAGTTTCATTTTCTTTTACCGCTTCGAGTCTTGCGATTTCAACATTCTCTTCTGCATATATGTTTAAGCAGACGGATATGAGTTTCTTGCCAACACCCATTCCTCTATAATCTGGAGCGATTGCGGTTCCACCGTTCCATCCGTATCGTTTGCCGTTAATCGTTCGAAAACCGTTCAGTACAAACCCTGCCAATTTGCCATCGTAAACAGCCACGACCGACTTTTCTAATGAAATTCCTTCACCTGCAATCTTTTGTATGAATCGATTAAGATCCATGGTCATATCAGAGAAATAATGCTTCCACGATTCGTTCCATAACGAAATCGCTTCATTAAAGGTTAATTCACTAAATCGTTTAATGACTAACACTACAATCACTCCTCAATCTTCTTTTTTAAAACGACTGGTCGTTTTATTAAATTTTATATAAAAAAGAAATGTATGACCAACATAATCGTTCGACAAAATCAGAATTCCTTTTCCGAAATTAAAAAACTGATATCCAAAGAAAAATTCCCCTTAGATATCAGCTTTTCACACATTTATGATCTCTCATTATTAAATAACATCTTAAAATGCTCATAATACTCTTCAACTTTTTGATCTTCTTGCTTTAAATAATCGTTTAATTGTTGTTCTGATGACAATTGAAGAGCCTTCTCTCCAAATTCACTCATATCATCTAGTACACCAGAAGTTTTCTCTCCGATCTCAACATCTTCTTTTAATAGTTGAGCAACTTCCGTTAATTTATTGAGCTGTTCTTCACTTAACCTTTTGTTTTGATGAATATCTTCCAACATGGAGTAAATAATCTGAGCTCTTTCTTTCGTCTGTGTTTTCATAGAATCACTCCTCTAGTTTAACTTTCCCCCATCCAGTCTCTTTATAAACTGTTTTATATTTACAAGTATTGGGTAAATCAGATGTAGTAACTTAAAGAAAGGAAGAGTGCTATGGCGAAAAGGTCTGTACTTCGTCAGAAAAGAAAACGATCACTTTGGATTCGGCGAACAGCTATTATTACTCTCATTCTTTTCTTATCCAGCGTGACATTTGGAGGGGCCATGATCTATGCATACGTGAATGGAACTCCGAAGCTTACAGCTGACGACCTGAAGGATCCTCAATCATCGATGATCTATGATATGAACGATGAGTTCATCACATATGTAACAGGCTCTGAACGACGAGAATATGTGAAGATCGATGATATACCAGAACTCGTCCAACAAGCATTTATCTCTACAGAAGACGTTCGATTTAAAGATCACATGGGAATAGATGTGAAGCGTATAGTCGGAGCCGCGGTTGCAAATGTACAAGATGGATTCGGTGCTGAAGGGGCAAGTACGATTACACAGCAGGTTGTAAAAAACTCTGTTCTATCGTCAGACAAAACACTCGAACGAAAAGTGCAAGAAGCTTACCTTGCTATTCAATTAGAACAGAAGTACTCAAAAGATCAGATCTTAGAGATGTACCTGAACAAAATCTACTTTGGCAGCGGAGCATATGGTGTTGCGACTGCTTCAAAAACCTATTTTAATAAGCCTTTAAAAGATCTATCGCCCGCAGAAGCGGCTCTTTTAGCTGGTCTGCCTCAAAGGCCGAGCAGTTATGACCCTTTCCTTCACCCTAAAGTGGCAGAAGAAAGACGAAACACCGTAATGCAGCTCATGTACAAGAATGGTGCAATTACTAAACAGCAAAAGGAAGAAGCTCTCCGTACTTCCGTAACGGAATCTCTCTCAAAAGAAAAAACGAAGCGATTAAAGTATGATGCTTTTATTCAGCAAGTGATTAAGGAATTAAAAGAAAAAGGAGTTTCTGAGAGAGCGATTTATGAAGGCGGATTAAAAATTTACACAACACTTGATCCAAAAGCTCAAGCACATACCGAAAAAGTGCTATCTACTGAAGAATATGTGAACTATCCAAATGACAAATTCAAGGCCGGTGTCGCGCTGCTCGATACAAAGACTGGTGTGATTCGAGCATTAGGCGGGAATCGAACAAGCGGTGAGCAAAACGTTGAGAAAGGATTTAACTATGCGACTGATATAACACGCCAGCCCGGTTCGACCATCAAACCAATCTTAGATTATGGTCCAGCCATAGAAAAGTTTAAATGGTCTACGTATAAACAGATTAAAGATGAAGAGTTAGAGATCGACGGTTGGGAAGCCGGAAACTGGGATGATGAATTTCATGGAGATGTTTCCATGAGAGAAGCACTCGTTCATTCCTACAATATTCCTGCGATCAAAACTTTTATGGAAGTTGGCTCTGAAGATGCTGTAAGCTTTGCCAAACAGTTAGGTATTCCTATTAAGAACGCTCATCCTGCCTATGCCATTGGAGGATTTGGTAAAGGCCCATCACCGCTTGAACTAGCAGGGGCTTACACGGCATTCGGAAATCAAGGTGTCTATCATAAACCAACCACGCTTCGTAGTGTAAAATATCCGGATGGCTATGAAACGAAGTACGAATCCAAACCTGTTGCAGCCATGCATGATTACACAGCTTATATGATTACAGATATGCTTAAAGATGTTGTTAAACGCGGAACAGGAACGCTAGCCGCTATCCCCGGGTTAGAGGTTGCAGGAAAAACAGGAACGACTAACATGCCAGAAGGTCTTGACCATATTGAGAAGGGCTCTAGTGATTCTTGGTTCGCAGGTTATACAACAAATTACACAGCCGCTGTGTGGACAGGTTATGACAAAACAACAGCAGAGAGCTACCTAACACCTGAAGACCAAAGAATAGCGAAATACATTTTCAAGTCTATCGTCTCTGAAGTGTCAAAAGAGAAAAAGACTGCTGGATTTTCTAAGCCAAAATCTGTTGAAGAAGTATACGTCAATAAAGATACTGGTTATGTAACGAAAGATGAAAACGGTTCTAATGTGACGAAAGAGCTCATCGTAAAAGGGACATCGCTTAAAGAGATGACTGCTCCGGTTAAAACAAAGAAAGCCGATAAGAACGAACAGACGAAGACAAACAAAAAAGAAGATAAAGAAATGAAGGATGATAAAAAGAAAGATTCAGATAAGGTTAAAGAAGAAGAGAAAAAGAATGAAGACGAAATACAAACAGAGCCTCCTTCAACAAAGCCAGAGGATGAGGCTGATCCTCCACCACCACAAGATGACAACCCGGATGATCCTGATACAAAACCTGAACCTGAGGATCCACCGACAGTACCAGATCCACCTCCAACAGAACCGCCACCGACTGAGCCACCACCAGCGGACGGTGGTCAAGGTACGGGAGCAGGAGCAGGAGCAGGAGCTGGAACATCTGGAACAACAACTACACCATAATCAAAAAAGTAACCCGCTTAAATTAGCGGGTTACTTTTCTATGAACTCATACAAAAAGGACTCTCCATTACGATAAAAACGAGGATCATAGATCCCTAGTTTCTCCTCTTCTTCAACCACCACAACAAACGGAGACCAATCATAAAGTGTTTTTGCTTTTGGATTCTCTTCAAAAAGTGGCTCTAGATCAGCTTCATCACTGGAAACCAATACATGCTCTACCTCAGGCTCAATAAAAATACTGTCTTTTACAATTTCTACTTCACTATCTTTTTTTCCGATCACTTGAAACTGGGTAGGAACAAAGCCTGCCGCTAATGCTACCTCATCATACTTTTCTTTTGCTTCGTTATAGATGACATAGCCTTGGATGGATTGTATCGCAACATGTGCAACCATCAAGATCCATACCACACGGAAAACTTTAAAACGATCTGATGGTTCTTTTTTTCTTGAAACGATAAAACCAGCGAGCATCAAGAACCAATATACAAAATCAACAATGGGAATCGTACCAAATGTGACTCGATAGCTTGAGAAAGGCTCGAGATATCCTGTTCCCCACGTGTTAAAGAGATCACTCGTATTATGAATAAACACGGCTAAGAGCGCCCAGTAGAAAAGCCTTCGATCTTTCACCTTAAATAAAAGCCTGCTAAGAAGATAGATGATAATGCCCCAAACAGGAACGAGGAAAAAAGAATGTGTTAATCCTCTATGCCACATCTGCTGCATGATGCGGCCCGTTTCCGTAAGGTTTACGACCACATCAATATCAGGAATCTGACTGCCGACCACTGTAGTAAACAATAAAGCCCTCTTGTGGGACTTGTCCATATTCATTTTATTCGCAGCGCCATACAATGTTAAACCAAACAAGGTGTGAGTTACTGTATCCATAAGTCCTCTTTCATTCTTTTTTTCTTTTATGTTAACGAAAAAAAGAACTTCTGTCTTGATAGAAGCTCTTTGCAAGGTTTCCATTATTTCCTAAGATAATTTCCGGGGAAATTCGACTTTATTTCCTACTAGTCTACACTTCTTGTTTGAACAGCTCTATCCCTTTGTACAAGAGGAATTTCTCAATCTGCTGTTTATGATGATCGTCGTGACCAACCATTCCCTTGATATATTCACATAATATAATCCAGGAATCTCCCATCTGAATTTTCTCTTCCCAAATCGTATTCGGCAGTTCTTGGAGCTTTCTAGATAAGACGAGTCTACATTCATTTACTTCATCAATCATAGCATTCTTGGTGATACCCGATTTTGCTTCATAAGATGCATTTTTATTTATTTTTTCTACATCCCCTATTTTAGGTGGTATGTTAGATTTCTTTAAAAAATAAGAAAACCTTTCATCCCAAACGAATACATCCCATGCTTTAATATGTGCAATGATTTCACCTGTAGACCACTTACCTTCTTGAATAGGCTCTAACCAATATTCTTCAGGCATTCGTTTTAGTTCCTGAAGCCAATTTACTAAACTGCTATATTGCATAATCACTTCACTCATTAGCATGTCCTCCTAGCATTCCAAGAAACTTTTTCAATTTCATTAGGATTTTGTCCATGTCACTCCTTCTTCTGGGACATACACTAAGATGAAAGCATAAGGCACAAGAAAGAAGGAGGACTTACAGCATGTTTGGAAAAAGACAGAAACAACAACGTAACTGGGGCTATCCAGGTTACGGATATGGTTGCTACACCCCATGCAGCGGTTACGGATATGGCGGCTACGGCGGAGGAGGCGGCGCTTTCGCTTTAATTGTCGTGCTATTTATCCTTCTCATCATCATCGGTGCGTCGTGGAGATAGTAGTTCGTTAAAAGGCAAGAGTCCATACTCTTGTCTTTTTTCTTTTTAGTCATGTGTACAATCAACCTGTCTTCTTTTCTGATAGAAATACGAATGATTCTTTTTCAACCAATTTGATTCTTGTTTTTCGTTCACTCTTACTCTTCACCTTTTTTGGGAGAGGCAGCTTATTGGCTGATTGTTTGATGCCCTCTGCCATAAAATTAAATGCTAATATAACAGCGGCAAAACTGAACACAGGAAAGAACACAAGCCATGGTGCTAAACGAAGTTGATAATAATACCCTCCTATCAGTCCTGACCATTCGTTCGAGTCTGATGCTGGTATTTCATATTCGTTTGTAAATTCTCTCATTGTTGTTCCTCCAAAAAATACGCCTAATATTCCAAGGTGAGCCAACAAGAGGAGGACGGCAATCACTTGTTGTACATAGATCAGCAACAGCTTTGACCATAGATGGGGCAATATGTGTTTTGATAGTATTCTTAATCTTGAACCCCCCATTAATTTAGCACTTGTAATAAACTCTTCTTTTTCAATCAGGTTGATCTCTTCTTTTATTAGAATAGACGTGTTCGGAATAGCGATAGCTATGATCAGCAGCATTTCAAAAAATGCTTTTTCCCAAAATGTGAAGTTTTCTAATTGTATAATCGGTCCCACAACAAAAAAGATAAGAAGCGCTGACGGGATGTAATAGAACGATTGAGATAATCCTTTTATAAACGGCATCACTCTTCCCGCTCTCCATAACAGAAACGACCCGATGAATGATAGACCCACCCTAAGCAAGCTGACGGCTAGCGCAATACAAATCGTATATTTGGCACCAGATATAATTTGAGAGAACAGATCAGCTCCCATCCGGTCACTGCCAAACCAGTAATAACTGGACGGTTCAAAAGGCGCCTTTTCTTTTGGCATTCCCTCTTCATCATATATATACTGTTCTTCATATATTTCATTATTAAGCACGATTTGATGATAGAAGCTAGCAATCAGAAGACCAAACACAAACAAGAATCCTACAATAAAGAAAGGATCTTTCCATATATTTTTAATCATTTTTCACCAACCCATTTAAACGTGATCACTCGTAACAATGTGAAAAAAAGAAACATCGGAACAAATAGCAGCAGCATGGAAATCGTAAAGACTGCCGGATTCCCACTAGTCCTGATCAGTGATGTAATGCCATAAATATTAAACAGGAATTCGATCATCAGCAGGTTGGATAGCATAAACCATAATATGTTTCGTGATTGGTGAAATACGCTTAGCAATGTATTGGGCAGGACATGGCGCCATAAGATACGAAAGCGTCCCATCCCTTTACTTCTTGCTGTATCTACATAAAGCTTTCCGTACTCTTCTTCTATGTTTAATAATAGAATCCGCAAAATAAGAAAGGTCGGCAAAATGGTTAAGCATAAAATCGGGACGAAATACGTCTTCTGATCATACAGAGATACAATCTGAAATAATAAGATGTTTGTTTTCTTAAAAAACCATACGATAAAGAATTGGATACCAATCGCGATTAATACATCTGGGATGGATTCAAAAATAAAGGAAAATACTCTTATTCTATTTTTCAAACCAGACGGAAGCATGAAAATGAATAGAGCAAATAATAATGCTACGATAATCGCTATAAAGAATGCAGCAAACAAAATGGTAACCGAGTAGCCATAGATTCCCCACATGCTTGGAAAGAGCGGGTATGGACCACTTTCTGCAAAGTACATGATCTCTTCTGTGTTCAGCATGACTCTAAACATTTCAGTTATTCCATCCAAATAACCGCTCGTGTTGAATGTCATCCCACTGAACATATAGGGAACAGACCCTAGCATAATAATTCCAATGATAGACAGAATCATGGAGAGGAAACTATCTTTTAAAATATATGGCATGATATACCCCTATTCCTTACTTTTATAGTCCGCTTTTGCTAGGTTAAAATCTCTTGGACTAAATGGGGTGACTAATAGTGTAGAAACTTCTGTTGTGCATCCATCTACCATCAAGTTTTGATTGGAATCCAAAATATAGCTACATTCAATCTCACCAGTTGGCATACCGAATGCCTTGTTGTTGTTCGTGAAAATCGTTTTATCTTTATTCACATAGTGCAATTCACTTGTTGTCGATTCACCATTTTTAGTAAAAACCGTTATCTGCAGCTTGCTTTCTTTGTCTGCTTTTACATCATCTAAAAAGGCGAACATCGGAACTAGATGCTCGGTTTTGGTTGCACCAGTAATTATCTCTATTTCTTTTTCAGATAGATTTTGAATGACCACATGATCTTTTTTAATCGCATCTTTAATCGTGAACTTAGATTCCTTTTCAGCTTCTTTCTCAGAACAGCCCGTTAGTAGAACCCCTGCAATAAATAAAGCACCCCATTTTTTCAAGCTGTAATCCCCCTTTTATTTAGCGCATATTCTTACTTTTTAAGATATATTATCTTCCTTTTTATTACAAATGCTCTCCTTTAAAGAATTTAGACGTACAAAGGCCCCTCTTTTATTCAAAAGAGAGGCCTTTATTTTTATAATTCTAATGTTTGTGGTTCGTGTTCACCATCATTCATAAGTCGAATCAAACTTGGTTTGATTTCAAGCAAAATATAGTTAGGGTCATTCGGACCTTCGAAATAGTGTTTCATTTGATCGTTCCAAAACTTTTCTTTTAACCCTTGATCATCTCGAATGGTAGCTGTACCTTCAATTTCAAGATAAGAATCGTTGTATCCTTCTCCATCATAGCCGACTAGTACGTGAACATTCGGGTTATCTTGAATCTCGTCCGCTTTATGTGTCTCGATACTTGTTGGCGTGTAAAATGTGAGTTCGTCGTGGAAGAAGGTCATATAGCGAGAATGTGGCTTGTTCTTCTTTACCGTTGCCAGCACGCCCGTCTGTTTCTTGTCTACTACTTCAAATACTTTATTTTTCATCTGTTCTTTATCCATGTCATCCACTCCTTAAAAGTTTGGCTCTATTATATCTACCTTTTAGGATGGAAAATAAAACATCATGTTATACATAGATTTGACAGAGAGTTTTTTATTTACAAAGTCGCATTCGTTACCCTTGCTCTTTCAACGGTGTCTATGAGATCATGAGCCACTTAAATCAACTCATCCAAACTGCGCTGCATGTAAACGGCTATAAATTCCTTTTGATGCTAACAAATCGTGATGATTGCCTTGTTCTGCTATTCCTTCATTCGTCACTACCATTATTCGATCCGCATTTTTTATCGTTGCAAGTCTATGTGCGATAACGAGTGTGGTTCGTCCTTCTGTTAATTCTTCTAATGCTTTTTGAATCGCAACTTCAGTTTCCGTATCTAATGCAGATGTAGCTTCGTCTAGGATCAAGATCGGCGGGTTTTTCAAGAACATACGAGCAATGGCTAGTCTTTGTTTTTGTCCTCCGGAAAGCTTTACCCCTCTTTCGCCAATCACTGCCTTAAGTCCGTCAGGTTGATCCTTAATAAAGTCATCCAATCGAGCTCGCTTTGCTGCATCCATAATTTCAGCATCGGTCGCGTCTAAGTCACCGTATGCAATATTTTCTTTGATCGTACCTGAAAATAAGAAAACATCTTGCTGCACGATACCGATCTGTTTTCGTAATGATTCTAGCTTCATCTCTTGTATGTTGATACCATCTATTGTGATTGATCCACTTTGAACATCATAAAAACGAGGCAGCAGACTGCATAGCGTAGTCTTACCTGCGCCAGATGGTCCGACAAATGCGACAGTCTCACCAGAGCGAATAGAAAGATCGATGTTATTCAGAACTGATCTGTGACCTTCATAACCAAACGTCACACCCTGATAGCGGATCGCGCCTTTTAAATCAACCTCTATAGCATCTTCTGAATCTGCTATATCAGGGGCTGTGTCCATGATTTCAACGAACCGCTTAAAACCAGCTATTCCTTTAGGATAACTTTCAATAACAGCGTTTATTTTTTGGATCGGTCCGATCAAAATGTTTGATAACAAAATAAAAGCAACAAACTGTCCATACGTTAGTTCACCTGAAATGACAAAGTACGTACCAAATAATAAGGTGAAAAGTGTCACTAATCTCATTAACACATAGTTGGACATAACGTTTTGAGCCATGATCTTATAGGATTGAAGCTTTGTTAGACGATAATTCTTATTGTTTTCTTTAAACTTTTCCTGTTCATATTTTTCGTTCGCAAAAGCCTGAACAACACGTATTCCACCGATGCTATCCTCTACTCTTGCATTGATCTCCGCTACATCCTGAAACATTTTTCTAAACGTAATCGTCATTTTTTTATTAAAGTAAATAGCTAGAATGATCAATAAAGGAATAACGATAAATGACAAAACAGCGAGCTTCCAATTGATCGTTAACATGAGTCCGAACGACCCAATTAACGTCATAATCGCCACAAAAACATCTTCTGGCCCGTGGTGAGCAACTTCTCCGATCTCTTCCAAGTCTTTCGTAAGGCGAGAAATACTATGACCAGTCTTATTGTTATCATAATAGCCAAACGAGAGTTTCTGCATATGAGTGAACAGCTGCTGACGCATATCTGTTTCAATATTGATCCCAAGTTTGTGCCCCCAATACGTGACAACAAAATGAAGAAACGTATTTAAAAGATAAACGAGCAACAAACCTAGACAAGCTAAAGAGATAATCTCCCAGTTCCCATCAGGAAGAAGCTTATCGATCACTTGGTTTACAGCTAATGGAAAGGCCAATTCCAGAATTCCAACTAGAATGGCACAAGTAAAATCAAGTATGAACAACCATTTATATGGTCTATAATAAGCAAAAAAGCGAGCTAACATGTATAGAACTCCTTTACTGTTTTAATCGAGATAGCACTAATTGAAATCCATTCTCAATTATACAGAATAAAGGATTTTCTTACAATTTAAAATGACTTAACCGTTGTTCTTTTTTAAGAGGTTATTCTTTTGTTATCTCTTATCGCTCTTACGCAAGTTGAATGTAGCCCAAGGTTGCTGCCTGCGACGAGATACAGCTTGCCTCATAAAAAGGGAGCGGCATGGAACGAAACCAGCACTTACAAAATCAAAAGAAGTTAACGAAAACAGCCTAAAAAGTAATTGCTAAAATATCTTTTCACGTCATATGCAAGTTGATTGTAGCGTAAGGTTGCCGACTCCTATGGGACGAGCGGTCAGGTGGAGACTCCTAAAGGCGCAAAGCGGCAGGAGGCTCACCGTTCGCCCCATGGAAAGCGAGCAACCTGGAGCGGAAAGCAACCACTTTCAAGAATATCAATATTTACGAAAATACTTTTTAAAAGCATGCAAAAAACCTCCCGTATCGCTACAGGAGGTTTTTATGTCTATTCTACTGTTACTGACTTCGCAAGGTTACGCGGCTTATCTACGTCACAGTCGCGGTGAAGCGCTGCGTAGTAAGAGATCAGCTGCATTGGAAGTACAGATACTAACGGCGTCAAGTAAGGGTGGATCTTCGGAAGAACGACGCGGTCGCCTTCTTCTTGCAGACCATCCATAGAGATCACACATGTGTAAGCTCCACGTGCCGCTACTTCTTTCACGTTACCACGGATGCTTAAGTTAACATGCTCTTGAGTTGCAAGAGCGATAACTGGTGTACCGTCTTCGATCAATGCGATCGTACCGTGCTTTAATTCTCCTCCAGCAAAACCTTCTGCTTGGATGTAAGAGATTTCTTTTAATTTTAGTGCAGCTTCTAAACATACGTAGAAGTCAGCAGCACGCCCGATGAAGAATGCGTTACGAGTTACAGCTAAGAACTCACGTGCGATCTTCTCCATCTCTTCTTTTTGATCACAAAGAACTTCCATCGCGTTTGCAACGATCGCAAGCTCTTGTAGCGGATTGAAGTCTAACTCGATACCTTTTGCACGAGCAGAGTCAACTGCTAGGATTGCCAGTACTGCGATTTGAGCTGTGTATGCTTTCGTTGATGCTACTGCGATCTCAGGACCAGCATACAAGTTAAGCGTGTAGTTTGCTTCACGAGAAAGTGTAGATCCTGGAACGTTCGTGATTGTTAATGCTTTATGTCCAAGTCTCTTCACTTCAACCAATACGGCACGGCTGTCTGCAGTCTCACCGGATTGTGAGATGAAGATGAACAACGGCTTTTGTGATAAAAGCGGCATGTTGTAAACAAACTCACTCGCGATGTGTGCTTCAACAGGAATGTTCGCGATGTTTTCAATCAGCTGTTTTCCAACAAGACCTGCATGGTAGCTCGTTCCGCAAGCGATGATATATACACGGTCCGCGTCTTTCATAGCAGCACGGATATCATCATCCAGCTTAAGATCGCCATTTTCATTTTGGTATTGATTGATGATGTTACGCATTACGAAAGGCTGCTCATCGATTTCTTTTAACATGAAATGAGGATACGTGCCTTTTTCGATGTCGCTTGCATCTAATTCAGCTGTATATGGTGCACGCTCTACTGCTGTACCGTCAAGAGTCTTGATCGTATAGCTGTCACGTGTCACGATTACGATTTCTTTATCCATTAATTCAACGTATTGATCTGTTTGAGAAAGCATTGCCATTGCATCACTTGCAATAACGTTAAAGCCTTCACCTTTACCTACCAATAATGGGCTCTTGTTCTTACCAACATAGATGGTTTCAGGGTTTTGGTTGTCGATTAGTCCAATCGCATAAGAACCTTTTAACTCAGACAATGTACGGCGGAATGCTTCTTCCACTTCCATGCCTTCGTTCACAAAGTATTCTACTAGCTGAACGATAACTTCTGTATCTGTTTCAGACAACAGTTCAACACCTGAGATGTATTGTTTCTTCACCTGTTCATAGTTCTCGATTACACCGTTATGCACAAGTGTAAAGCGTTCTGTTGAACTTTGGTGTGGATGAGAGTTAACTCTGCTTGGAACTCCGTGTGTTGCCCAGCGTGTATGTCCGATACCAACGGATGCTTCTACTCCAAGATCTACGTTTTCACGAAGATTTGCAATACGTCCTTTTTCTTTGAACACGTGAACTCCGTCTTCATTCAATACTGCAATACCAGCTGAGTCATATCCGCGGTATTCTAATTTTTCTAATCCGCGTAAAAGGATTTCCTTCGCGTCATTATTCCCAATATATCCAACGATTCCACACATAAATAAGCGTCCTCCTTAAAGCCATCACACTCTGCTGACGGCTTTCATAAGGGGGCCGTGAGCGGGGCTCACAACCCCACCTATGTTCTCTATTTTTATTTTTTTCACTTGCTTTCGTCTTTGTACAGGAAGTCACCTTACCTGGTTTGAACAAAAGCTTACGGAAGTGATGTTCCGAGAGGCATCCGCCGAAATATCGATGAACCTCTTCCTCGTCAACTGCTCATTTTCCGGTCAGCAGTTCAGGCGCTTTGGATGAATGATTAACTGTAAACTCCTTCCTTTTATTTGAAGTAAACAAAAATAATCATACACGGGTTTTTCAAAACCGTCAATTATTATTCTTTCCCAATATGAGAAAAAATTGAAACATAATGTTCCATATTACAAAAATATGCATACACAGCTCTTCCTGTGAGCCGCATATGCATATGTTTCGTGCCCTTTTTTATTTTATGAGGGACCGTTTCTTTTTAATTTAAACGAGCTCAGCCTTTACTACTTCTACGATTTTATCTGCATGCTCTTGGCAGAGTTCTTCTGTTGGAGCTTCAACCATTACACGCACGAGTGGCTCCGTCCCAGAAGGACGAACAAGCACTCGGCCGTTTCCTTCAAGCTCTGTTTCTACCTTATCGATCGCCGCTTTGATCGCATCGTTTCCGTTTAACTTAGACTTATCCGCTACTTTTACATTGATAAGAAGCTGAGGGAACTTAGCCATCTCACCTGCAAGCTCGGATAGTGGCTTTCCTGTTGCTTTTAAGATCGAAGCCAGCTGAATGCCAGATAGAAGCCCGTCTCCTGTTGTCGTGTAGTCTAAGAAGATGATATGACCAGACTGTTCTCCACCAAGGTTAAAGTCATTCTTACGCATCTCTTCCATTACATAACGGTCACCTACAGCTGTTTGTGCCGATTTCATCTCGTTTGCCTCTACAGCTTTATAGAAACCTAAGTTACTCATTACTGTTGAAACGACTGTATCTTGCTTCAAACGTCCTTGTTCTTTCAGGTGCTTCGCACAGATGAACATGATTTGATCTCCATCGACGATGTTTCCTTTTTCATCGATAGCGATCAAACGGTCTCCGTCACCATCGAATGCTAGCCCCATATCGCAGCCTTTTTCTTTTACAAGTTCAGCAAGTTTCTCAGGATGTGTACTTCCTACACCTTCATTGATGTTTAGACCGTTCGGACTTGTACCCATCGTAGAGATGTCTGCTTCAAGATCAGCAAACAGATGTGGCGCATGTGACGAAGTCGCTCCGTGCGCACAATCTAAAGCGATATGAAGACCAGAAAAATCTCCAGGAACCGTTTGTTTCAGATAATGCATATACTTTTGGCCGCCTTCAAAATAATCGCTGACAGACCCTAAGTCTCCGCCTACAGGACGAGGAAGTTCATCTTGTTCATTATCCAAAAGTGCTTCTATTTCTGCTTCTTGCTCATCTAACAATTTGAAGCCATCTGCTCCAAAGAATTTAATACCGTTATCTGCTACCGGGTTATGCGAAGCTGAAATCATAACACCTGCTTGTGCGCCTAAGGCTTTTGTTAAGAAAGCAACTCCAGGAGTAGAGATTACGCCTAAACGCATTACTTCCGCACCGATGGATAGAAGTCCCGCTACAAGAGCACCCTCTAGCATCTGCCCCGAAATACGTGTGTCACGCCCGATTAAGATTTTAGGTCTTTCTGTATTTTTTGTAAGAACATATCCTCCAAAGCGCCCTAATTTAAATGCTAGTTCAGGCGTAAGTTCTGTATTTGCAACTCCTCTAACTCCGTCGGTACCAAAATATTTTCCCATTATTGCTCTCTCCTTCAACTATTGACTGCTAGTCTCTGTTTGAATTTCCACACTGGCTTCCTGAACTGTACCTGTCAGTTCAACATCCCCTGGATTTTTCCAATCTATCTTTACTTTATGTGTGCCTTGATCGAGTGAACTCACATCTACGATTCCTTGCAGATCAGACTTTTTAAGAGAGTTAAGCACACTCTTTTTTCCTCTTACCGTTACATCGACAACTCCATCTGCTGGATCTAAAAATGTTGCTTGTTTGTCAGCGTCACTTCCGAGCAGTGTTAATGGAACATCACTAAACGTTTTTGTCGACTCTTGATCGACTTCTGGTTCTGCTTCCGTTTCGGCATCTGCTTCTGTTTCCGTCTCAGTACCCGTTTCTTCAACGTTAACATCTACCGTTACTTCTTTTAGAGAAACGTCGTCGATCCCATCTGGTACAGGAACATCAACAGTAAGTGTCGTATCTTTTTTGATCTCACTTAAATCTATCGTTATCTCATTAAAAGAATCAATCTTTTCTAGAGAAGTTGTTGTACCCGTTAATGTGATCTCGCTCGGATTCGATGTGATCGATTGAAGAGAAAGTCCCTCATCTAATTTCCCTTTCGTTTCGATAGAGATCGGTACCGTTTTCTTTGGCTTCTTGATCGGCACGGTTACTTCAGCTACTCCTGGGTTGATCTGAACATCGATTAAATCTCCTTGTTGATTGTATGCACGCAGTGGAACTTTTGTTTGAATTCCTTCATCTGCATCCGTTACATCAACAAACCCTGTGATGAATGAGATCTGATCAATCATCCCTTCGGCACCTGTCACATCAACCGTTCTCGGTGAGAACTCAACTTCACCTACTGTATATCCTTCAGGCATTTTTCTTTTGTTCTTCAAATCCACGTTCACGTTCATTTCTTTTGTTACTTTTTTATGCAGAATAACATCTACGTAATCTGGATTTATCTTAGCCTTTACACCCTCAGGCAGACCTTGAACTTGAACTTTTACCCGTTTGTTTCCAGGTTTCATATTCGTGAGGTCAATATAGACTTCGAATTCTTTATCTACTTTTGTCGCTTTTGTAATCAAACGGCTGGATCCAGTTAATGTTAGGTCAACCGATGATGGCATATCGGTAAGTACATATTGATTGTCATCAAAATAAGGTTTGATCTGTACGTTCTCGATCGTCTCACTTTCGGTATACATTTTAGAGAATATTGAATTGTTCGCTGCTTCTTCCTGCGTCTCCATCGTTACGATCGTATACATCATGAGGGCTAGGAGGAAAGCAATAATTTTTACAAACCATGAACTACTAAGGAGTTTGTCCATTTTTCTTTCCCCTCCAATTCCAGCGAGTTGAGGAAGTGGACTTGTTGGCAATAATCAATTCTGCGTTTAACAAATTTCTTAAAGACTCTTCGTCCAGGTTACGATAGATCTCTCCGTTCTTCGTAAGTGAAATCGTACCTGTTTCCTCAGAAACGATAACCGTTATGGCATCTGTTACTTCACTGATCCCTAGTGCAGCTCTATGTCTTGTTCCCAGCTCCTTTGAGACAAACGGACTTTCCGTCAATGGTAAATAGCAACCAGCTGCATAGATCTGACTTTGCTTAATGATGACTGCCCCATCATGTAAAGGCGTGTTCGGCACAAAAATATTTGTCAACAATTCGGAAGATAGATGCGCTTTGATTGGTATGCCGGTTTCCACGTATTCACTCAATCCCGTTTCTCGTTCGATCGACATGATTGCTCCTATTCGTCGCTTAGACATATAGTTCGTCGACTTACAGATCGCGGCAATGGCTTTTTCCATCTCTTCTTCTTCAGGCAGTCCTGTACGAGAAAAGAACTTTCCACGTCCAAGCTGCTCTAGAGCTCGTCTTAACTCTGGCTGAAAAATAATGATGATGGCAAGAAGACCGTATGTAATCACTTTGTCCATCAGCCATGACATCGTTCTGAGATCAAACGAACTACTTAGAAACCAAACAACGATAATCACGGTTATCCCTTTTAGCAATTGAACAGCTTTCGTACCGCGAATCAGCATGATAAGCTTATAGATCACATAGGTTACTAACAAGATATCTATGATCTGAGTAATGTAATTAAATATATTAAAATCAGCGATTGGTAACATAAATTCCCTCCCAACCCAGTTTGTCTTCCAAGTTGAAGTATTTAGTGGTTCTTTAGATGATAGTGTTTCGAAAAGTAGTATTCCTTTAAAACTTAAAATAATTTTTTAACCTACTTATTATAGCATACCTCAATGTAAAGAAAACTTGGCATGACTTTCACATGTTTTACTCATGATGGTTGGATGATTTTTTTTATTTAGTAAATTTGAACAAGAAAAAAAGCCGTGTGAGAACGGCTTTCCTGATGAGTGTCATTCATTGCTTCATCATTCGTACTAACTAAAGATTTCAACTTATACCATACCCATTCGACCACTTGACCAATTTCCTGACTGTGGCCAGTTACTTCCCCAGCCGAAGCAAGATATTGATCGCCTTTTATGACCGTTACGTCACCTTCGACCTTGCCTTCTATTCGGACATCTGCATTCTCTACAACTAAATCGCCTTTAATTGTTTCCCCAGCTGGAACGACAACTACACGTTCATTCTTTTTGATCTGCAGATTTCCTTCGCCTTTTACAACGGCGAGGTCTTGTTGATTATAGCTCGTGAACACAGATGCTGCCATAAAGAACATAAAGATCGCTGCAGCCGTTAGAGCAGGATGGCTCTTCATCCAGCGCATCCACTTTACTTGTTGCTTCTCTTTAGGCAATTTAGCCATTACAGCCTCTGTAAAGCCCTCTGGTGCCTTAATATGGGATTGCAACTGCAATTCCTTCAGTGTAACCGTCAGCAGCTCAAACTCTTCTCTACACGTCTCACAATCCTTAAGATGATTGTGAAAGTTTTGTTCTTCTTCTTTTGTTGCATCACCATCAAGTACTTTATTCATTAATTCATCATATACGGAAGCTTCACAATGCATTATTATCACCTCGTTTTTACGACCATTTGAAATACTTTCTTCAACGCTTCCCGACCTCGATGTATACGAGTTTTTACGGTTGGAACAGGTATGTCCATAATCTTGCTGATCTCTTCTAACGAGAGATCTTCAACGTATTTTAAAAGAATAGCGGTCCTGTATTTTTCAGGAAGCTTCATGATTTCTGCCTGAAGTTCATTCCACTCTTCATTCTCTGTAACCACTTCTTCAGGTAAAGGTTCTTCACTAGAAAGCTGGCTATACATCGTAGCACCATCTGTTCCTGGTACTTCTGCATCTAGATAATAATCTGGCTTTTTCTTCCTTAACCTATCGATACAAAGATTTGTAGCGATACGAAAAATCCAGGTTGAAAATTTGTATTCACTGTTGTACTTACTTATATTACGGTAAGCTCTTAAAAAAGTTTCTTGTGCTAAATCTTCTGCTTCATGTCCATTGCCGACCATCCGGAAACAATGCCGGTATATTTTATCTTTAAACAGGTCCACAATGCCTTCAAACGCTTCTTGGTCCCCTTTTTTAACTTGGGTCACCATATTCGCTATTAAGGCGTCCATTATCTTATCACCACTCGGATTTTATTTACGTACCAGCATTTCATAAGTTTCAAATCTTTTCATATTTTTTTATTTTATCATGTTGCAGAATTTGACGAAATAAAAAGGTATTTTTTTCTAAATAATGCGTTTTAAATAAATCAGACCTGGGAATATTAATCATATAAAATATTATGCTGAGGCAGAAAGGGGTAGTTTGTATGCATAGAGATTTATTAATCGAACAGATCGAACACTCCAGACAGCAAATGAATGAACTCTCAAAACATCTTCCACTAATCGCACAAGAAGTAGTTGAACTCTCACAAGAGATCGATCACCTGCTTAACCAATATCAACGCATAAATGAAAAAGAACAGTTGCATCTATAAAGAGGCAACTGTTTTTATTTTGTATTCGTCTATTATAGTAGTTTCTCTCCAAATAAAGAACCCATTAAAGCTACAGCAACCGTTGCTGTTTTGTTCTTTTCATCTAAAATAGGATTAACTTCTACAAATTCCGCTGAAGTGATAATTTCCGCTTCAGCAAGCATTTCCATCGCTAAGTGACTCTCTCTATAGCTGATTCCTCCAAGTACCGGAGTTCCAACACCAGGTGCATCATGTGGATCAAGACCATCTAGATCAAGACTTAAGTGAACACCATCTGTATGTGCTAAGTATTCAATCGTCTCTTCCATAACTTTCGCCATGCCTAGACGATCCACTTCATGCATCGTATAAACTTTAATCCCTTTTTCTTTGATCAGCTCACGTTCTCCTTCATCTAATGAACGTGCTCCAATAATCACAATATTTTCAGGTTTGATCTTTGGTGTGTAGTCGCTTATGTTAGTAAGCCTTTCATGACCAATACCAATACTTACAGCAAGAGGCATTCCATGAATGTTTCCGCTCGGAGATGTATCCGCAGTATTCAGGTCTCCATGCGCATCATACCAAATGACACCTAGATTCTCATAGTGCTTAGAAACCCCAGCCAATGTACCAATGGCGATACTATGGTCGCCGCCTAATACAAGTGGAAACTTCTTATTCGAGATTACAGTTGATACCGTTTGTGAAAGCTTTTCACTCGCTTCAATGACACCTCTTAAGTTTTTTAGATTACCTTCGTTTTCAATACTTTGTTTTTCTGGACGAGCAATATCTATATCACCAAAATCTTCTACACGATAATCCAGGTTCTCAAGGCGTTCAACAACACCTGCATATCGAATCGCACTCGGCCCCATATCCACACCGCGGCGCATTTGTCCTAAATCCATCGGTACACCGATTACTGTAATATCTTTCAACATTTCTTCTTCCTCCCTTATGAAAAACACAAAAAAACTTTGAAAATCTATCTCTATTGTAGCTGTAAGGGATTTCATGGTTCAACTGGACAAAATGTTGCATAGATATACCAAAAAGAAAGCGCTTTCGGACATCTGTTACATATTTATAAGGTTTAGGTTAAAAAAGGATAAAAAGAAGATGGCTTCGAGCCATCTTCTTTCCGTTTTTCTTAATGAGCAGAATTCTGTTTAACTTGTCAGTACTGAAATGGGGATTCTTTAGAAGGTGCCGTTTCATGAGTTGAAAAATAGACCGCTAAAACAAATACCATTCGGGGTATTTGTGGAGCTAATTCTAGAAATATCAGCAATAATTCTAGATATTACGCAGATAATACGGCGATTTTCGGCTATAATTCGGCGAGTTTTGCTCCTATATCGGCGAGTCGTCATAGTTCGACAATACTTATGAGCCACATACCCTTCACCCTACTCCAAAACTGACTCAAGTATACTAAACGTGATAACACTATTTACTAGCAGCGAAAAGTTAAGATTACTATCAAACGTGAAATATATTTTAAAGTTTTTCCTAAACAATAAAAAAACTTCAGGCATCGCCTGAAGTGAAATGATTATGTATATGGTGGAGCTTAGCGGGATCGAACCGCTGACCTCCTGCGTGCAAGGCAGGCGCTCTCCCAGCTGAGCTAAAGCCCCGAAGAAATAAATGGAGCGGGTGATGAGAATCGAACTCACGACCAGAGCTTGGAAGGCTCTTGTTTTACCACTAAACTACACCCGCATATTCTATTAGTATCGTCTAACTTTTTAATCGTTAAACATAAGATGGTGGAGGGGGACGGATTCGAACCGCCGAACCCGGAGGGAGCGGATTTACAGTCCGCCGCGTTTAGCCACTTCGCTACCCCTCCACATAAAAAAAGAGAGTTACTCTTCAAGCACTTCTACGTGCTCTGTGTCTACTATCATAAAAAGTAAACATGGTGCCGGCTAGAGGACTTGAACCCCCAACCTACTGATTACAAGTCAGTTGCTCTACCAATTGAGCTAAACCGGCAAGCAAAAAAAATGGTGGAGGATGACGGGTTCGAACCGCCGACCCCCTGCTTGTAAGGCAGGTGCTCTCCCAGCTGAGCTAATCCTCCAAAAGTATTTATAAGAAATGGTGACCCGTACGGGATTCGAACCCGTGTTACCGCCGTGAAAGGGCGGTGTCTTAACCGCTTGACCAACGGGCCATAACTGTTTGTTTAAGTATGATATGGAGCTTCCAACCGGGCTCGAACCGGTGACCTCTTCCTTACCATGGAAGCACTCTACCTGCTGAGCTATGGAAGCAAGTAAAAATGGCTCCACAGGCAGGACTCGAACCTGCGACCGATCGGTTAACAGCCGATAGCTCTACCACTGAGCTACTGTGGAATAATGTAATGAAAATCCACAACTAAGTTGGAATTTTGAGATTATAGCCCAGCGACGTCCTACTCTAACAGGGGGAAACCCCCAACTACCATCGGCGCTGAAGAGCTTAACTTCCGTGTTCGGTATGGGAACGGGTGTGACCTCTTCGCCATCATCACTGGACCTAGTTACGTATGTAACACTCTCAAAATCATTTATCCTGTTGGGACAAGATAAATTTTATTATATTTTAAAGCATTTTGCAAGAGATTTTTTAATGATTTTCATCATTTTTTATGTTCTCTCAAAACTAGATACGACGTTTCCAAACGTTATGCTTTTT
>NZ_JACZDT010000010.1:0-60794 GCF_015903855.1 Fictibacillus sp. 18YEL24 | reverse complement strand
TTTTTTTTGTGTGTTTTAAAAAGAAATAAGGTGGTTTGGCGGCTGCCAAACTTTCTATTATGGATGTGGGGGAGGAAGGCTCGGGGTATAGAGCTTGGTTTGGGCAGAGAGCGGTTGTCGAGAATTAGCGAAATGCCTTTATTTTTGATTTTCGACTTAATTGAGGCTCGTTTCGACTTAATTTACTCTCATTTTGACTTAATTTTGTGCATTCCGACTTAATTAGACCAGGGATATACCACACTCCGTATGTTTTGAATGTCAGTTTCAGCCGCGAAACCCTCCTACAACTCTTAAAATAGGAAGAAGATGTCCACAGCCATCTTCCAACACGCGATATTCTTCAGCAAAAGCTCCAAAAATCCATCAAAAGCAACACCAGCAGCAGCTTCAACCCTCTTTGAAGCCAAAAACTCATCCAAACGGCCCTGATCTTCCCTCCTAAATAAGATCTCCTCATCAACCCAAAGCCACATAATTTCACGGTAATCGTGATTTTATTCACGGTAATCCTTCATATATTCACGGATAAGCTTCATAATTTCACGGATAAAATTTTTTATCAAATTTTCGACACCGACCGCCCCACAGACCAGCCACTTATAGTATTCATCTCATCTTAACGCGTGCATCCATCCTCCTCCAAAAGCATCATCTTTTCGACAGAATCATACAGGTTAAGAAGGTAATCATGAGGCAATAATGGTGGATAGAGATTTGCATTTTCGGAAAAAGGCAGGCTATAATATAACTATAGTCAAAGTTAGTCAAAGTCAGAAGGGGGAGGGGAAATGAGGAATATTTCAGATGTAATTGAAAATTACTTAAAGCAAATTCTCTCGAGCTCTAATGATCCGTCCATTGAAATTAAGCGGACAGATATTGCTGAAAGGTTTCAATGCGTGCCTTCTCAAATAAACTACGTTATTAACACGAGATTTACGATTGAAAAGGGGTTCGTAGTGGAAAGTAAAAGAGGTGGAGGAGGATATATTCGGATCATGAAGGTCCGTACCGAAAGCTCTGCCCACTTAATTGATCACTTAACCACCTTGATTGGTGAGAGGATATCGCAAGGCAACGCAGAAAATGTAATAAAGAGACTTATGGAAGAGACGATCGTTTCAGAACGAGAAGCAAGACTTATGCTGAGCGTGATGGACAGATCTATTTTAAAACTTAATCTTCCAGAACGAGACGAATTACGAGCAGAATTATTAAAAGCTATGATAAAAACGTTAAAATATCGAACCACATAGCCCTTTTTTTCATTCTATATAAAGGGAGGGAGCAGAATGAATTGTGAAGAGTGCCATGAACGTGAAGCGTCATTGCATTTTACAAAGATCATAAATGGGGAGAAAACTGAATTTCACATTTGTGAACATTGTGCCAAAGAAAAAGGAGAATTCTTGCCGGGGTCGAATTCTTTTTCCATTCACCAATTGCTTTCTGGGCTTTTACACGGCGATGGACATGTCCCGAACACGCCATCATCCAACTTCATTCCGCCCTCATTAAGCTGTGAAAAATGCGGGATGAGTTATTATCAGTTTGCGAAGATCGGCCGCTTCGGGTGTGATAATTGCTACAAGGCGTTTGAATCGAAACTAAATCCTATTTTTAAAAGAGTTCATGGTGGTAACACTTTGCATGCGGGAAAGATTCCACTCCGTGCAGGAAGCAGTATTCAAGAAAAAAAGCAGCTTCAGCAATTAAAGCAAGCTTTGCAGCAGTATATATTAAATGAGGAATTTGAAAAAGCTGCTGAAACAAGGGATGTCATCAGAGAGATCGAGCACCGCTTGCAACAGGGGAGGGATACGTAACCGATGTCTTTGGAACGATTTATCAGTGACGCAATCAGTCCCTGGATGAAACGGGAGGGGCCGGAATCGGATATAGTTCTATCGAGCCGTGTCCGACTTGCAAGAAATATTCATCAATATGTATTTCCCATCGCAGCAGATAAAGAATCAGCTCATGAAGTCATTTCAGCGATCTCGACTTGTATGAGCTCAGAAAATGAAGAAGAAGCAGAAAAGCTTGAAATGCTGATGATGGAGGAGTTAAAACCTGTTCAAAAACGGGTACTTGTTGAGAAACATTTGATCAGTCCCAATTTAGCAGAGCAAGCGAAATACGGTGCAGTTCTCATGAATGCAGATGAATCGGTCAGCATCATGGTGAACGAAGAAGATCATATACGCATCCAATGTTTAGCACCAGGGTTTCAATTAGAAGAAGTGCTTCATCGGGCGAATGAGATCGATGATTTTATCGAAAAGAACGTTGATTATGCGTTTGATGAAAGACGAGGATATTTAACAAGCTGTCCGACGAATGTAGGAACTGGACTTCGTGCCTCTGTCATGATGCACCTTCCAGCTCTCGTACTCTCAAAAAAGATGAGCCGCATCATTCCAGCGATCAATCAGTTAGGGTTAGCGGTAAGAGGGATCTACGGGGAAGGTACCGAGGCGCAAGGAAACATTTTTCAAATTTCAAATCAGATGACACTAGGCAAGTCGGAAGAGGATATAATGGAAGATCTCGCAGGTGTCGTCATGCAGGTCATCCAACAAGAACGAGCAGCTCGTCAACAGCTGCAGGATGGATTGAAATTACAGCTTGAAGACAAGTTATTCCGTTCATTGGGAACATTAGAGAATTGCCGGATTATCCAATCAAAAGAAGCTGCCAAGTGTTTATCAGATGTGCGGCTAGGCATTGATTTAGAAATTTTACCTGGCATTTCAAAAACGATCCTCAATGAGCTTATGATACTTACACAACCAGGTTTTCTTCAACAATATGCAGGTGAAGTTCTAACTCCAGAAGAACGTGACATAAGAAGAGCCACTTTAATCAGAGAAAGAATAAAATTGGAAAACCGATAAGGAGCGTGACGAGTATGATGTTTGGTCGTTTTACTGAGAGAGCACAAAAAGTTTTAGCTTTAGCACAAGAAGAAGCGATTCGTTTAGGTCATAATAATGTGGGAACTGAACATATCCTGCTTGGACTGATCCGTGAAGGCGAAGGAATTGCAGCAAAAGCACTTCAAGTTCTTGGTCTAGGGCCAGAAAAGATTCAAAAAGAAGTGGAAACATTGATCGGTCGCGGTCAGGAAGCTGTTCAAACGATCCACTACACGCCGCGTGCTAAAAAAGTGATCGAACTTTCCATGGATGAAGCTCGTAAACTCGGACATTCATACGTGGGAACGGAACACATTCTATTAGGCTTGATCCGTGAAGGAGAAGGCGTTGCAGCTCGTGTTCTCAACAACCTTGGTGTCAGCCTTAACAAAGCCCGTCAACAAGTGCTGCAGTTACTAGGAAGCAATGAATCTTCTTCTAGTCATAGAGGTTCATCTGCTAGTGCCAACACACCTACGTTAGACAGCTTAGCGCGAGATCTAACAGCGATTGCTCGTGAAGGTACACTAGACCCGGTAATCGGGCGTGCGAAAGAAATTCAGCGTGTTATTGAGGTTCTGAGCCGCCGTACGAAGAACAATCCTGTATTGATAGGTGAGCCTGGTGTTGGTAAAACAGCTATCGCTGAAGGTTTAGCGCAGCAGATCATCAATAACGAAGTGCCAGAAACACTTCGTGATAAGCGTGTAATGACGCTTGATATGGGTACAGTTGTAGCTGGAACGAAGTACAGAGGTGAATTTGAAGACCGTCTAAAAAAAGTGATGGATGAGATCCGCCAAGCGGGCAACATCATTCTATTCATCGACGAACTTCATACACTGATCGGTGCAGGTGGAGCAGAAGGTGCGATCGATGCATCCAACATTCTAAAGCCAGCTCTTGCTCGTGGGGAACTTCAATGTATTGGTGCTACAACACTTGATGAATATAGAAAATATATTGAAAAAGATGCAGCGCTTGAGCGTCGTTTCCAGCCGATCACAGTTAACGAGCCGACGAAGGATGAGAGTATTCAAATTCTTCAAGGACTTCGCGATCGTTATGAAGCTCACCACCGTGTAACGATTACGGATGAAGCGATTGAAGCATCTGTTCAGTTATCTGATCGTTACATCTCAGATCGTTTCTTACCAGATAAAGCGATTGATCTTATTGATGAAGCGGCTTCAAAAGTTCGTCTTCGTTCATATACAGCTCCACCGAACTTAAAAGAGCTTGAACAAAAGCTCGAGGAAGTTCGTAAAGAGAAGGATGCGGCTGTTCAGAGTCAAGAATTTGAAAAAGCGGCTTCACTTCGAGATTCTGAGCAACGCCTTCGTGAAGAGTTAGAAAAGACGAAGGATGTTTGGAAAGAGAAGCAAGGTAAAGAAAACACAGAAGTAACACCAGAAGATATCGCGCAAGTAGTATCGTCTTGGACGGGAGTTCCGGTTTCCAAACTTGCTGAAGAGGAAACAGAACGCCTTCTGAAGATGGAAGAGATTCTGCATGATCGCGTTATCGGTCAATCAGAGGCTGTTACGGCAATCTCTAAGGCTATCCGAAGAGCACGTGCTGGACTTAAAGATCCGAAGCGTCCGATCGGCTCATTCATCTTCTTAGGACCAACAGGTGTTGGTAAAACTGAGCTTGCAAGAGCTGTTGCTGAGACACTATTTGGCGATGAAGATGCGATTATTCGTATCGATATGTCCGAGTACATGGAGAAGCATACAACATCTCGTCTCGTTGGATCACCTCCAGGCTATGTTGGACACGAAGAAGGCGGCCAGTTGACAGAAAAAGTTAGAAGAAAGCCTTACTCTGTTATCTTGCTTGATGAGATTGAAAAAGCGCATCCTGAAGTATTCAATATCTTACTTCAAGTGCTAGAAGATGGTCGTTTAACTGATTCTAAAGGACGTACGGTTGATTTCCGTAACACGGTTGTGATCATGACTTCAAACGTAGGAGCGAGCACGCTTAAGCGTAACCGTTCTCTAGGATTTGCTGTTCATAACGAAGGTCAGAAGTACAATGACATGAAGTCTAAAGTGATGGATGAACTAAAACGTGCTTTCCGTCCAGAGTTCCTTAACCGTATTGATGAAATCATCGTGTTCCATTCTCTAGAAAAAGAGCACTTACTAAGAATCGTTAGCCTGATGGCAGCATCACTGAAACAACGTTTAAGTGATCAAGGTATCGAGATCGAGTTAACACAAGCTGCGCTCGAAAAGATTACAGAAGAAGGATACGATCCAGATTACGGAGCTCGTCCGTTGCGTCGTGCCCTACAGCGTAAGATTGAAGATCGATTATCTGAAGAGCTTCTAAGAGGAAATATCAACAAAGGGCAGACCGTTAAGATTGATGTTGACGAGAACGATTTTGTCGTCCAAACGGTCTAACTTTTACCACATATGAGAATATCCTACAAAAGACCCGGAAGACAGACATGTCCTCCGGGTTTTTGTCGAAATAATCTTGCCTGTTCGCCTTTTTTTGCAGAGCTCAAATGGAAGTAGTTGTTAGGTTTTATGTTATGATATTAGTGAATAAATCTTGATATTTTCAGTATTTAACTTTCTTGAATTAGAAAGGCGTTTCCATACTCATGGTTGCTCTTAGGAGTGGTTGCTTTCCGTTACAGGTGTTCGCTTTCCGCGGGGCGTGCGGTGAGCCCCCTGCCGCTTTGCGCCTTTAGGGGTCTCTCCTGCCCACTCGTCCCGCAGGACAAGGAATGCTTCGGCAGCGACACATCGCACGAAGAAAATTTGAAGTGTAATTTTCGAGGAGTCTCACACCTTCCACTCCAATCAACCTTTCCATGAAGTTTTTTAAAAGTATCAATTTCTCGAAGCGTCTGAAACTAGAAACTAAAGGTTATGAAATAGATAGATATTAAAGTGTTAAGTTTTGAAGAGGAGTTTTTATAGATGGCTAAAGTAAAATCAATCTTTCTTTGCCAAGATTGCGGTTATGAATCACCGAAATGGATGGGGAAATGTCCCGGTTGCCATGCGTGGAACACGATGGTGGAGGAAACGATTCGTCCTGAAAAAAACATAAGAGGGTTAAGTTCTGGGGGAGATAAGAACGTAAAGCAGAAACCTCAGTCGATAGCGGATGTGAAAAGCGAGCAAGAGCCGCGAATACCAACAAACTATCAGGAGTTCAACCGTGTACTAGGTGGAGGAATCGTTCCAGGTTCAATGGTTTTAGTTGGTGGAGACCCCGGAATAGGTAAGTCCACCCTGTTGCTGCAAACATCAGCACAGCTCGCAAAAAAAGGAGAGCGTGTTCTATACATATCTGGTGAGGAATCTGTGAAACAGACGAAGCTGCGTGCCGATCGTTTAGAGATCGACGCAAAGGACTTATTTGTTTTGGCAGAAACAGATTTAGAACTGATCGAACAGGCGATGTCTGATGTGATGCCTTCTGTGATGATCATCGATTCGATTCAAACCGTTTATCGAGCTGAAGTCACTTCGGCTCCTGGAAGTGTATCGCAAGTACGAGAGTGTACATCGCATTTGATGCGAATGGCGAAAACAAAAGGTATCGCTGTATTTATTGTAGGACATGTTACAAAAGAAGGAAATATCGCGGGTCCGCGTCTTTTAGAGCACATGGTAGATGCCGTATTGTACTTTGAGGGTGAACGGCATCACACTTTCCGAATCTTAAGAGCAGTTAAGAACCGTTTTGGCTCTACGAATGAAATCGGTGTTTTTGAAATGAAAGAAGTAGGTCTGGAAGAAGTATTAAATCCTTCTGAAATCTTTTTAGAAGAACGTTCCAAAGGGGCAGCGGGTTCGACCGTAGTTGCTTCTCTCGAAGGAACTCGACCGATGTTAGTAGAGCTTCAGGCACTAATATCGCCAACAAGCTTTGGTAATCCTAGAAGGATGGCTACTGGTATCGATCATAACCGCGTCTCACTGCTTATGGCCGTTTTAGAAAAGAGAGTCGGGTTGCTGCTTCAGAACCAGGATGCTTATCTAAACGTTGCGGGCGGTGTCCGTCTGGATGAGCCGGCGATCGACCTTGCAGTTGCGATCAGCATCGCATCAAGCTTTCGCGATTCACCAACCAAGCCAACAGATGTTATGATTGGAGAAATAGGATTAACGGGAGAGGTTAGAAGAGTTTCCCGTATCGAGCAGCGCGTACATGAAGCTGCGAAGTTAGGTTTTACGCGAGCTATTATACCTGATAAAAATATCGGTGGCTGGACGGTTCCAAAAGGAATTCAAGTCGTCGGAGTATCGACCGTTTATGAGGCATTACAAGCAGCGTTAGGAGGGTAAAGTATATTATGGATCATGCGATTAAAGAAGCAATCATAAGCCAAATGCTACAGCTAGTTGCTCCCGGAACACCACTACGGGAAGGGATTGACAACGTACTGCGAGCGAACACAGGTGGACTGATCGTTGTTGGATATAACGATAAAGTAAAAGAAATCGTTGATGGAGGTTTCTCTATTAACTGCAAATACTCACCAGCATCTCTATATGAACTTGCTAAGATGGATGGTGCGATCATTTTAAACGAAGATGCTGTTAAGATTCTGTATGCGAACACACAACTGATTCCAGATACGGTTATTCCGTCAACAGAAACGGGGATCCGTCACAGAACGGCAGAACGTGTTGCGCGTCAAACAGGTAACCTTGTGATCTCCATTTCTCAACGTCGTAACGTAATCACTTTGTATCAGGGGATGATTCGTTATTCGTTAAAAGAGATCGGTGTGATCTTGACGAAAGCGAATCAAGCGATTCAAACGCTTGAGAAATATAAAGTTGTTTTCGACCAAAGTGTTACGAACCTTGGCGCTCTAGAATTTGAAGAATTAGTGACTTTCCAAGAAGTTACACAAGTTATTCACAGAATTGAGATGGTTTTACGCATAAAAAATGAGATTATTAAATATGTTAATGAACTTGGTGTTGAAGGAAGGCTAATTCGAATCCAGATGGAGGAGCTTGTTTCAAACATCGAGGAAGAAGCACTGCTTTTAATCAAGGACTATATGAAAGATCGTGAAAGTGATCCTTATGCGATTCTTCGCCAATTGAACAAACTATCATCTGAAGAATTGTTCGATGAATCCGTTATTATGAAACTTTTAGGCTTCTCAGCCGGTATGAATATGCAGGATGAGACGATTCATCCACGCGGTTACCGTATTCTTGGCAAGATTCCAAGGCTTCCAGCGGTTATTATCGAAAATCTGACAGATGCATTTGAAAACCTTCCGCAAATTTTGCGCGCGTCCATTGATGAATTGGACGAGGTAGAGGGTATCGGTGAGATCCGTGCCAAAAAAGTAAAAGAAGGTCTAAAACGCATTCAGGAACAGCTTTTCGTCGATCGTCATATCTAGTGGAAACTTCCTCTGAAAAAAAAGGAATTTTCTATCTTTTACACGTTTTTAATACGGTCATTTTGTAAATAATGATTAGGGGAGGTGAATCAGGCATGCTAAAAAGAATTGTTCAGCTATTTTTCATTGTAATAGGTGGCATGCTCGGCTATCTATATATACCAGATCTTATTCGTGTACTTAACTTCGGTGATCTTCCGAATCAGGTAACATCCCCATATGTCGGGGCAGTGATTGGTGCACTTATACTTTTTTTATCTACATTTTGGCTGTCAGATTACGTAGTAGGATTAATCCGCTGGGCTGAGGAAACAGTTGTAAAGGCTCCGGCTACTGACCTTTTATCTGGAACGATGGGGCTGATCATCGGACTGATCGTCGCGTTTTTAATCCAGTCACCGTTAAGTTCTATGGATATTGTTGTGGTCAGCTCCATACTACCTATCGCTATTACATTCCTTCTCGGTTATTTAGGCTTTCAGGTAGGTTTTAAAAAGAGAGATGAGTTGATTCAGCTGTTCTCATTGAAAAGCCAAGGAAAAGAGCGTAAAAAAGAAGCAGAGATCGAAAAGCCGAGTGGTAAGTATAAGATCCTAGATACGAGCGTCATTATCGATGGTCGAGTGGCTGATATCTGTCAAACTGGCTTTTTAGAAGGTCCGCTCATTATTCCTCGTTTTGTATTAGAAGAATTACAATATATTGCGGATTCTTCAGATGTTCTAAAACGTAACAGAGGACGCCGAGGTCTGGATATTCTAAATCGAATTCAAAAAGAGCTTTCTATGAAAGTTGAAATCTATGAAGGTGACTTTGAAGAAGTTACGGAAGTGGATAGTAAGCTAGTAAAACTCGCTCAGCTGCTATCCGGTGTCGTCGTAACGAATGATTTTAACTTGAACAAAGTATGTGAACTGCAAAACGTTGCAGTACTGAATATTAATGACCTAGCCAATGCGGTTAAACCGGTTGTTCTTCCGGGCGAAGAACTTGTTGTACAAGTGATTAAAGACGGAAAAGAACAGAGTCAAGGTGTAGGCTATCTGGACGATGGAACGATGATCGTCGTAGAAGATGGTCGTGATTATGTAGGCAAGACGATTGATGTTATCGTAACTTCTGTACTCCAAACATCAGCGGGCAGAATGATTTTTGCTAAAAAGAAACTATTAGAAAAAGCATTGTAACGAACGGTGGGGAAGCACGTGAATTATTGGACAGTCATTCCTGCTGCAGGACAAGGTAAACGAATGAAAGCTGGCATCTCAAAGCAGTGGATCGAGCTTTTAGGAAAACCAGTCCTCGCTCACACCCTTGATGTGTTTGAAAAAGATTCAAATTGCGAGGGAGTCATCTTGGTCGGTAGTGAAAAGGAATTGCAGCAGATGCAAGATTTTGTAGAGTCGTTCCAATATCAAAAAGTGCGCAAAATCGTTCCAGGCGGAAAAGAGCGTCAGCAAAGTGTTTATGAGGGTTTGAAGGTCGTACCTACTGATGCAGATCTCGTCCTCATTCATGATGCAGCGCGTCCTTTCATCACACACGATTCTATTTTACAACTAGTTAACACGGCACGAGATTCAGGCTCTGCCGTGTTAGCTGTTCCTGTAAAGGACACAGTTAAGCGGGTAATCGAGAATCAAGTGGAAGAAACGATCGACCGTTCCAGCTTGTGGGCTGTTCAAACCCCGCAAGCTTTTCGTCTTTCTATCGTAATGGATGCACACAAGAAAGCAGACGAAGAAGGCTATATTGGAACGGATGACGCAAGCCTAGTGGAACGAATTGGACGAACAGTCGCTATTGTAATGGGAGACTATCATAATATAAAATTAACTACGTCTGATGACTTGTTATTTGGACAAGCCATTTTGTTAGAGAGACAGGGGGAAAAAGCATGATGCGCATCGGACAGGGTTTTGATGTACATGCCTTCAGTGAGGGTCGTCCGTTAATCATTGGCGGTGTAACGATTCCTTATGAGAAGGGACTTTTAGGGCATTCTGATGCTGACGTTCTTTTGCATGCCATCACAGATGCATTGCTAGGTGCAGCGGGTGAAGGAGATATCGGCAAACACTTTCCAGATACAGATCCAGCTTACAAAGACGCAGATTCGAAGCGTTTGCTGCTCGATTCTTGGAAATTGGTTGAGAAAAAAGGTTATTCTTTAGGTAATATAGATTGTACGATCATTGCTCAAAAGCCAAAGATGCTTCCGTACATTGAAGAGATGCGCGGAGTGATCGCCGGTATTTTTGGGGTTGATGTAGAAAGAATCAACGTGAAAGCAACGACTACTGAAAAGCTAGGTTTCCCTGGACGCGAAGAGGGAATCGCAGCTCAAGCGGCTGTTTTGATAGAAAAGGCACTTTAAAAAATGTTGCTTTGGGAGCATTCCGTTCATTATCTTCTCTGATAAAGTTGATTGGAGTGGAAGATGCGAGACTCCTGTGGGACAGGCGGTTAGGTGAGACACTTAAGAGTGAAACGTACGAATGTGGCTCATCGACTGCCCCACGGAAAGCGAGCATCTGGAACGGAAATCAACTACTTTCAAAGGCATCATCGTTAAGTAAAAAATATTTTTAGAGGTGAAACATGATGGCAAACGAAGTTCGAGTGCGTTATGCACCAAGTCCAACGGGACACTTACATATAGGGAATGCACGTGCAGCTCTATTCAATTATCTATATGCACGCCATACTGGCGGGAAATTTATTATTCGTATTGAAGATACGGATCAAAAGCGTAACATTCAAGGCGGAGAAGAGAGTCAGCTGGATCACTTAAAATGGCTCGGTATGGATTGGGATGAAAGTGTTGATATCGGAGGAGATTACGGTCCGTATCGTCAGATGGAACGTTTAGATCTATACGAGAAGTATACAGATGAACTACTTTCAAAAGGTCTTGCATACACTTGTTATTGTACAGAAGAAGAGCTTGAAGTGTCTCGTGAAGAGCAGATGGCTAAAGGGGATACTCCTGTTTATGATGGACGCTGTCTAAACCTATCAGTGGAAGAAAAAGCGGCTCTAGAAGAAGAAGGTCGCCGTCCGAGCATTCGTTTTAAGGTTCCGCAAGACCGTACGATCACGTTTGATGACATGGTTAAAGGTGAAGTATCTTTTGAATCAAGTGGCTTTGGTGACTTTGTTATCGTGAAAAAAGATGGAATTCCAACTTACAACTATGCGGTTGTTATCGATGACCACGAAATGGCGATCACTCACGTACTGCGTGGAGATGATCACATCTCAAACACACCAAAGCAGTTATTGATCTATGATGCGTTAGGATTTTCGCATCCGAAGTTCGGTCATACAACATTAATCGTGAATGAAAATCGTAAGAAACTGAGCAAACGCGACGAATCGATCGTTCAGTTTATCGAGCAATACAAAGATCTCGGATACTTGCCAGAAGCGCTGTTTAACTTTATTGCTCTATTAGGCTGGTCTCCAGGTGGAGAAGAAGAGATCTTCAGCAAAGAACAGTTCATTGAAATTTTTGATCCAAACCGTTTATCCAAAGCACCTGCCGTGTTTGATACGCAAAAGTTAGAGTGGCTGAACAACCAATATATGAAGCAACAAGACGTAGCTCGTATCGTTGAGTTGTGTATGCCTCACCTTGTAAAAGCGGGCAGAGTGTCTATGAACCCTAGCCCTGAAGAACAAGAGTGGATTACGAAGCTTGTCGCTCTTCATCAGGAAAAAATGAGCTACGGTGCAGAGATCGTAGACTTAACGGAACTATTCTTCAAAGAAGAGATCGAGTACGAAGGGGAAGCATTTGAAGTATTGCAAGGTGAAGGTGTTCCATCCGTTATGGAATCGTTCTTAACTCAGATCGAAAACAGTGATTCTTTTGAAGCGGAAGACATCAAAGCAATGATGAAAGCTGTTCAAAAGGAAACGGGTCAAAAAGGGAAGAACTTGTTCATGCCGATCCGTGTGGCGACGACTGGTCAGCAACATGGTCCAGACCTGCCTGCTGCTGTTTCTCTTTTAGGAAAAGATGTTATTACAAAGCGCGTAAATGCTGTACTGACTCAAATTAAAAAGTAATAAAAGTACACATTTTGCAAAGATTATAATATAGTAAAAGAAACTTATAATAAACGTGTAAAACGCAGATGAGGAAAGTAGGCTAGCGCCTTTTCATAGTAGAGAGAACCATCACCGGCTGAAAGTGGTTCATGAAAATGCTTGCTGAAGTGCCCCTCGGAGTCCCATGCCGAAAATTTTAGTAGGTTTGGGCGGCAACTCCCCGTTATGGAGCTTAAGGGAACAGGTGAGTTTAATAAGCCTGTTAAACAGAGTGGAACCGCGTCTATCCGTACGTCTCTGTGTCATATTTGGCACAGGGGCGTTTTTTATTTGTAGTCTTCGTCGCTCTTGAAAGTAGTTGATTTCCGTTACAGGTACTCGCTTTCCGGGGGGCGTGCGGTGAGCCTCTTAGCGCTTAGCGCTGTTAAGAGTCTCACCTGTCCCGCTGATCCCCCAGGAGTCTCGCACCTTACACTCCAATCAATTTTGCGATGAAGAAAATAAAAAATGCCTGAGACATCACGCGTAACAGGCAAGTCCCTTTTATAAAAAGGCAAGGAGGTTGGAGAACATGTTTTCAGCCATGAAAGAAGACATTCAGGTTGTTTTTGAGAAAGACCCAGCGGCTAGAAGTTCATTCGAAGTATTTTTAACATACTCTGGACTGCACGCGGTTTGGGCCCATAGATTAGCACATAAGTTATTCAAACGAAACTGGCTGTTTTTAGCCCGCTTGATCTCACAGATCAGCCGCTTTTTTACCGGCATCGAAATACACCCGGGCGCACAGATCGGCCGCCGCTTTTTTATCGATCATGGAATGGGTGTGGTGATCGGCGAAACGTGTATCATCGGTAATGATGTAACGCTCTATCAAGGCGTTACGCTCGGAGGTACGGGAAAAGAAAAAGGTAAAAGGCATCCTACGCTCGAAGATCACGTTCTTGTTGCTACAGGAGCCAAGGTTCTAGGGAACATTACCATCGGAAAAAATTCAAAAGTGGGAGCAGGATCGGTTGTTCTGCAACATGTTCCGCCTGATGCGACCGTAGTAGGGATTCCAGGAAGAGTTGTGATTAAAGACGGCATCAAAGTAGGATGCGAACTTGATCATCGCGATTTGCCTGATCCGGTAGCTGATAAATTTAGAGAGATGCATAACGAGATGAAACGAATGCGTGAAGAATTGGAAACATTGAAAAAAGGGAGTGAAGTTTAAATGGGTATTAAAATCTATAATACGATGACACGTCAAAAAGAGCTTTTTGTTCCGTTAGAAGAAGGAAAAGTAAAAATGTATGTGTGTGGACCGACTGTATATAACTATATCCATATCGGTAACGCAAGACCGGCTATTGTTTTTGATACGGTAAGAAAGTATTTGGAATACAGAAATTATAAAGTGCAATTCATCTCCAATTTTACGGATGTTGATGATAAGCTCATTAAAGCGGCTAACGAGATGGGAAGCGATGTTCCAACGATCGCTGAGAAATTCATCAACGCCTACCATGAGGATACTTGCGCATTAGGCGTACAAAAGGCTGACGCACACCCGCGTGTAACAGAAACGATGCCAGAGATCATTGATTTTATCGAGAACCTTATCAAAAAAGGGTTTGCTTATGAAGCAGCGGGGGATGTTTATTTTAAAACGCGTTCGTTCAATGGCTATGGTAAACTATCTCATCAATCGATCGATGACTTAAGATCTGGTGCGAGAATTGAAGTAGGAGAGAAAAAAGAAGATCCTCTTGATTTTGCACTATGGAAAGCAGCGAAGGATGGAGAGATCTATTGGGAAAGTCCTTGGGGTAAAGGTCGTCCAGGCTGGCATATCGAATGCTCGGCGATGGCGAAAAAATACTTAGGTGATTCGATCGACATCCATGGCGGCGGTCAAGATCTAGCATTTCCGCATCATGAGAATGAGATCGCACAATCGGAAGCATTAAATGAAGCTCCGATGGCTAAGTATTGGATGCATAATGGGTATATTAATATTGATAACGAAAAAATGTCCAAATCACTTGGGAACTTCGTACTGGTTCATGACCTTGTACAACAGCAGGATCCGCAAGTTATCCGATTCTTTATGCTAGCGGTACACTACCGCAATCCGATCAACTTCAGTCAAGAGTTGTTAGAAGCGGCTGAGGCAGGGTTGAATAGAATCCGTACGTCTTATGAAAACTTGAAACACCGCTTGAGTGTATCGGCAGACCTATCTAATGATACAGAAAAATGGACTCAGCTTGTTAAAGAAACAAGAGAGAAATTTATCACGGATATGGACGATGATTTTAATACGGCGAATGCGATTTCTCATCTTTTTGATTTTTCGAGAGAAGCGAACGTATACCTGCAAGAAAAGAACACTTCTAAAGCCGTTATTACAGAGTTCATTGCTCTGTTCGATGAGCTTGCTGGAGTGCTGGGGCTTACTCTTCATAAAGAAGAGGAATTGTTAGATGAAGAAATCGACGCTCTCATTCAAGAACGTAATCAAGCGCGTAAAGAAAAGAACTTTGCTCGCGCTGACGAAATTCGTGATCAGTTAAAAGAACAGAACATCATTTTGGAAGATACTGCACAAGGTGTTCGGTGGAAAAGAGATAAGTAAATGAAGATAACGGACTCAGATATTAAACAACTGAACGGAACCACGCTTGCTTATATGGGAGATGCAGTTATGGAGCAATTCGTGCGTGAACACCTAATCCGTAACGGACAGGTGAAGCCGAATAAGCTCCATGTATCTGCAACAAAATTTGTTTCAGCAAAAGCGCAAGCGAGCATGGTCGTTCAGCTGCTTGAAGAAAACTATTTTACAGAAGAAGAGGTCGCTGTGATTAAGCGTGGCCGCAATGCGAACCAGGGAACGGTACCGAAAAATACGGATGTTCAAACGTATCGGCATGCCACAAGCTTTGAAGCGATCATCGGTTATCTTTATCTGTTGAATAACCATGAACGATTAACGAACATGATGGAATATGTGTTATCAGATAATAAAAAGGGGGAGGTCTAAAAGATGAGTGAAACAAAAGAACAAAAAGAACAAGAACTAATCATCGGAAGAAATCCAGTTATGGAAGTACTGCGCTCTGGCCGTGATATCAATAAAATTTTCGTGGGTGAAGGATCTCAAAAAGGACCGGTAAGCACGATCGTCTCAATGGCGAAAAAACAAAATGTCCTTGTGCAATATGTACCAAAGCAGAAGCTCGATTCATTAAGCGGAGGAGGCAATCACCAAGGTGTGATCGCGGGTGTTGCAGCCTACTCTTATGCAGATATCGATGATTTGTTTAAAATTGCTGAAGAGCGTGGAGAAGAGCCGTTCTTTCTTTTATTGGACGAGCTTGAAGATCCGCATAATCTAGGTTCGATCATGCGTACAGCTGATGCAGTCGGTGCACATGGTATCATCATTCCGAAAAGACGTTCAGTAGGACTGACCGCTACAGTAGCAAAAGCTTCAACGGGTGCGATCGAGTACATTCCGGTTGTTCGTGTAACGAATCTTGTCCAAACGATGAAAGAGTTAAGGGACCGTGGTATGTGGTTTGCCGGCGCTGACATGAAAGGGAAAGATGACTATAGACAAGCGAAGTGGGACATGCCTTTAGGTCTTGTGATCGGAAGCGAAGGTAAAGGGATGGGAAGACTCGTATCAGAAACGTGCGATTTCCTTGTTCAGCTTCCGATGAAAGGGAAGGTTACCTCGCTTAATGCATCCGTTGCAGCTAGTCTCTTGATGTATGAAGTGTACCGTAACCGTAATCCGTTAGAAGCCCGAAAATGAAAACTCGCCACTATTTGATTGTTGATGGCTACAACATCATTGGCGCTTGGCCCGAATTACGGAGCTTGAAAACATCGGATTTTGCCAAAGCAAGAGACCTGCTGATCGAATATATGGCAGAATACCAGGGAACGACTGGGTATCAAGTAATCGTCGTATTTGATGCCCACCTCACACCTGGCACAGAGAAAAAAACGAAAAACCACCGCGTTGAAGTCATTTTCACAAGAGAGAACGAAACGGCAGATGAACGGATCGAACGTCTAGTCGGAGAGTTGAAATCAATCGATACGCGAATTTATGTCGCAACTTCAGATTCAACGGAACAGTGGCAGATTTTTGGTAAAGGCGCATTGAGAAAATCTGCGAGAGAATTAAAGAATGAGATGGATGAAATAGAAAAGCATATTCATGTGTCCGTTGGCGAGCGGAAAAGGAAGCAAACCTCCTCCTCTATCCTTCTTTCAGACGAAATTGCCGAAATATTTGAAAGATGGAGAAGAGGGCAAAAATAAGGAATCTTGACGCTTTTGTGAACTATGAGCTATAATATTGCTATATTTTGCCGGTAAAAACCTGGTGGGGGGATTTGTCGTGAACATAGATCTCAAGGAACGGTCAGTAAGCGATTACGAGCTCATGGAAGATGAAAGCCTTGTGGAACTGGTTCATGAGGGGGACAGCGCAGCACTTGAATATTTGATCAACAAATATAAAAACTTTGTTCGTGCGAAAGCAAGATCATACTTTTTGATCGGTGCAGACCGTGAAGATATCATTCAAGAAGGCATGATCGGGCTGTATAAAGCCATTCGCGATTTTAAAGAGGACAAGCTGTCATCCTTTAAAGCTTTTGCCGAACTATGTATAACAAGGCAAATGATTACCGCTATCAAAACGGCAACTAGACAAAAGCACATTCCGTTAAATTCTTACGTGTCGTTGGACAAGCCGATCTATGATGAGGAGTCCGACCGTACACTAATGGATGTTATATGCGGTACAAAAGTCACTGATCCAGAAGAACTGATTATCAATCAAGAAGAATTTGATGATATTGAAGTGAAGATGGGAGAAATATTAAGTGACCTGGAACGCAAAGTTCTGATGCTGTATCTTGACGGAAGATCGTACCAGGAAATCTCAGTGGATCTCGACAGACACGTGAAGTCGATCGACAACGCGCTTCAGCGAGTGAAACGTAAATTAGAGCGTTATTTAGAGCTAAGAGAAATATCATCTTAAGAGCGGGGATTGTTCCTGCTCTTTTTCTTTTGGTTTTAAGTGGTTGTATGAGCTAGTATACGTGTGGGTGGGGTATTGGACGGGGTGATGACAGTCGAATTTTGTCAACTCGTCGATATATGCGCAAAACTCGCGGGATTATGGCTGAACCTCGCTGAATTAATGAATTAATTTTTAGGATTAAGGCTGATATTTCAAGGATTAGCATTAAGAATACAGGACAGGGTATATGTTTATGGCTACCTGTAAGTGAAAAAACGCATGAATTTTCGTTCTTACAAGAACAAAATAGCAAGCTAAATCATTTTTAGCTAACTTTTCACCCGATTTTATCGAAGAGAGATGGCTTTTGGCCTCAATTTTGTTTAATTACGCTACCGCCAAGCTGTCTGGAGTATAAGATTGAGTTGCTTCACTAGGAAAGCATCTAAAACGTAAATCATCCACTTACATATCCATCAATCGACTTCGTAAAAGACCATTTTCCCTTTATTGACAAGCGTATACCCCTATGTTAAGGTTTTAAAAGTAACATTGTAACGTGGATGAGTGGCTTTGTCGCACGAAAGGTGTTTATTTAGCATGAGAAAAAAAGTTTTTTTAGCCTGTAAACAATGCTCAAAACGAAATTATACAACGATGAAGAACCAGCAAAACAATCCTGAACGAGTCGAGGTTAAAAAGTTTTGCAGCTACTGCAATGCTCATACCATTCACCAGGAAACGAAGTAAGCGAAACAAGCTTTTTTTATAAATGTTAATTGATCAAAAGGCATGGGGGTTTATGAAGATGGCGGATGTTGCAGAAAAGACAAAAAAATCACCAGCAAAGTTTCTTTCCGATGTAAATAAGGAGATGAAGCGTGTAAGCTGGCCTTCGCGAAAAGAATTATTTCGCTATACGGGGATTGTACTGTCAACTGTAGTGATTATGGCTTTGTTCTTCTGGGTTGTGGATCTAGGGATTTCACAATTAGTTGAGCTTATTTTAGGGTAGATTAGATATAGCTTCTTTTGGATAGAATGCTAGAGTATATCCATTTTAGGAGGGAAAGGACACGGGTCCCATCGTATGGAAAAAAATTGGTACGTAGTTCATACCTATTCAGGTTATGAAAACAAAGTAAAAGCAAACTTGGAAAAGCGTTTGGAATCTATGGGGATGACAGATAAGATTTTCCGTGTACTTGTACCTGTAGAAGAAGAGACCGAAACAAAGAACGGTAAGACAAAAACAAGCATGAAGAAAGTTTTTCCTGGTTATGTATTAACGGAAATGATCATGACAGATGATTCTTGGTACGTTGTACGTAACACACCTGGGGTAACAGGATTTGTCGGTTCTGCTGGAGCGGGCTCGAAGCCAACGGCACTTTTGCCTGAGGAAGTAGATCATATTCTTAAAGGTATGGGTATGGAAGCTCCGCGCGTTGAAGTTGATTTCGAAATCAAGGAATCTGTAAAAGTAAAAGAAGGTCCTTTTGCTGACTTTGTTGGTACGATCGAAGAGATCGACGCGACAAAACAGAAGCTGAAAGTTCACGTCAACATGTTTGGTCGTGAAACACCAGTTGAACTTGAGTTTACCCAAGTTAGCAAGTTATAATGGAAAAAGACTTGTAATCACTTCAAAAAGGTGATAGAATTTTTTATGTTTGATATTACTAATCAACTGCTTCCTCTCTTTTAGGAGGGGAAGCGTATTTTTGAGTGGGAGGGTTTCGGCCCATAATACCACATCACGGACTTAAGGAGGTGTGTCGCGTGGCTAAAAAGGTTATTAAGATGGTAAAATTGCAAATCCCTGCTGGTAAAGCAAACCCGGCACCGCCAGTTGGACCTGCACTAGGACAAGCTGGGGTAAACATCATGGGATTCTGTAAAGAATTCAACGCTCGTACTGCTGATCAAGCTGGTTTAATCATTCCGGTAGAAATCACGGTTTTCGAAGACCGTTCATTTACATTCATCACTAAAACTCCTCCGGCTGCTGTTCTTTTAAAGAAAGCTGCAGGAATCGAGTCAGGTTCTGGTGAGCCTAACAAGAAAAAAGTTGCGACTGTAAAGCGTGATAAAGTTCGCGAAATCGCAGAATCAAAAATGCCTGACCTAAACGCTGCTAGTGTTGAAGCTGCAATGCGTATGGTTGAAGGTACAGCACGCAGCATGGGAATTGTTATCGAAGACTAATTCCTGTGTTTGATGTCTATTAGGTTGCGAGTAAATGGATTGATATCCTGCCCGTCAAACGGTTCGCAACCTTTATTCATGCAATGCGTTCGATTGCACTTGATGGTAAGTGCAATAAGTGGGAGGAATATCCGCTAAACCACATAAGGAGGACAAAAACAAATGGCAAACAAAGGTAAGAAATACCAAGAAGCGGCTAAATTAGTAGACCGCACAAAAGCATATGACGCTGCAGAAGCGATCGAGCTAGTTAAAAAAGCTGCTCCTGCAAAATTTGACGAGTCTGTAGAAGTTGCAGTTCGTTTAGGTGTAGACACGAAGAAAGCTGACCAACAAGTTCGTGGAGCAGTAGTGCTTCCAAACGGAACTGGTAAGACTCAACGTGTATTAGTATTCGCAAAAGGTGAAAAAGCAAAAGAAGCTGAAGCTGCTGGAGCAGATCACGTTGGCGATTCTGACTACATCAACAAAATCCAACAAGGTTGGTTCGAGTTCGACGTAATCGTTGCTACTCCGGACATGATGGCTGAAGTTGGTAAACTTGGACGTGTTCTAGGGCCTAAAGGATTAATGCCTAACCCTAAAACAGGAACAGTTACATTTGAAGTTGAAAAAGCGATTAACGAAATCAAAGCTGGTAAAGTAGAATACCGTGTCGACAAGACTGGTAACGTTCACGTTCCAATCGGTAAAGTATCTTTCGAAGCTGAGAAGCTTGCAGAAAACCTTAACACAATCATCGAAACATTGTTGAAAGTTAAGCCTGCAGCTGCAAAGGGAACTTACATGAAGAACGTAGCTGTTTCTTCTACAATGGGACCTGGGATCAAAGTTAATCCATCTTCATTTGCTGTAAAACGATAGTTGACAAACGGGTTTCGACCCGTTATATTATATACTGTTAAACACAAACGCATCAGATGAATGCCGTAGACAGCAGGAGCCAACTGGCTTAAATCTTCCTGCCGAGGTGAAGCATCGTAAGCTCATTAGTTAATTACTTATGACTTTAGATACTCACGCCTCCATGTCTCGACATGGAGGCTTTGTTTTTGGACAAAACCTGCGGTGATGCAATCATTTTACAGGAGGTGTAATAATGAGCAGCATTTTAGAAACAAAAAAGCAGTTAGTATCCACTATTTCTGAGAAAATCAAAAATAGCCAATCAACAATCCTTGTTGACTACCGTGGTCTTACTGTTTCTGAGGTTACTGAACTTCGTAAGTCTTTACGTGATGCTGGCATCGAGTTTAAAGTTTACAAAAACTCAATGGTAGTTCGCGCTGCTGAAGAGAATGACCTTAAAGAATTAGCAGAACACTTAACTGGTCCTACAGCGATCGCATTTTCAAATGAAGATGTTGTAGCTCCTGCTAAGATTCTTAACGACTTCGCTAAGAAACACGAGGCGCTTGAGATCAAAGCTGGTGTAATCGAAGGACGTATCGCGTCTCTAGAAGAAGTGAAAGCTCTTGCTGAACTTCCATCAAGAGAAGGTCTTCTTTCTATGGTACTCAGCGTGCTTCAAGCACCTATCCGCAACTTTGCGTTGGCTACTAAAGCCGTTGCAGAACAAAAAGAAGAACAAGGCGCATAAGTCTTATCTTCAACCAATAACTTACATTCCATAAGGAGGAAATTATAATGTCTAAAGAGCAAATCATTGAAAGCTTAAAAACAATGACTGTTTTAGAGCTTAACGACCTAGTAAAAGCAATCGAAGAAGAGTTTGGTGTAACTGCTGCTGCTCCTGTAGCTGTAGCTGGTGGAGCTGCTGGTGGAGACGCTGCTGCTGAACAAACTGAATTCGACGTAATTCTTGCAAGCGGTGGAGCTTCAAAAATTAAAGTTATCAAAGTTGTTCGTGAACTTACAGGTCTTGGCCTTAAAGAAGCGAAAGAACTTGTTGACGGTGCTCCTAAGCCAGTTAAAGAAGGCGTATCTAAAGACGAAGCTGAAGAAATCAAAGCTAAACTTGAAGAAGTTGGAGCTTCTGTTGAAGTTAAGTAATTCAAAAGAAAAGGTTCGCCCGATGGCGGACCTTTTTGTTTGTTTCGCTTAATCTTTTTAGAAGGTTTTCTTCTAAAAGGGTGTTGCTATTCTCGTCTTATGCAAGTTGATGGGAATGCAAGGTGCGTGCCTACCACCTGGTAAGCTTCTCGAAAGGCATGCGACGAGGAAGCTGGTATCAGTAGCATTTACTTGTAGACGCAGGAGCAAGGATGATTCCTTGGATGTCTATCTTTTAAATACCTCACCGAACGCCCCGTGGAAAGCGAGCAACCTGGAGTGGAAATCAACTACTCACACAAGCATCTTTATAGATAGACCGTTAAAGAATTTTGGAACGGGAATACTGTCTTTATCAGAAGGTAAGGAGAGTTTGAAAACAATGAAGAACCATTATTACTCTGAAACACCTGGTACAGAAAGCAAAAGAGAAACATGGGAATTTACATTAAACGGCGAAAAGTTTCGCTTTACGACAGATGCTGGTGTCTTTTCGAAGAAAGAAGTAGATTTTGGCAGTCGCGTTTTAATAGAGTCCTTTGTATCTCCAGAAGTATCTGGTGATTATATAGATGTAGGATGCGGTTACGGGCCGATCGGGCTTTCGCTTGCTAGAGCGGAACAAGATCGTGTTGTTCAAATGGTGGATATCAACGAAAGAGCAATTGAACTTGCCAAGCTGAACGCAGATAAGAACAAGGTTGATAATGTAAAGATCTATAAAAGTTACTTATTTGCCGAAGTGAAGGATGAAGAGTTCGCTGCTGTTATCACAAATCCGCCGATTCGTGCAGGTAAGACGGTCGTTCATCAAATTTTTGAAGAAGCTTATCACAAACTTTGCGTTGGTGGCGAGTTATGGGTAGTGATTCAAAAGAAACAAGGTGCGCCATCTGCTATGGATAAAATGGAACAATTATTCGGCCAAGTTGAAACGGTTGCGAAGAAAAAAGGCTACTATATTTTACGCGCAATAAAAGTTTGACTTGATAAATCCCGTATGTTAGTATTATAAAATGCCAATGGATTCGCATTTTGCTGCTTATTTTTCGTGGTAAGCGAAAAAACGTTGATAAATCAACGTTTTTTACTCATGTTTAGACGTATAGAATGCGAAAAAGTTGGACAAAATTATATAATAGCTTTTATCAAAATAGGAAAACTGCGGTTTTAAAAATATGAAACCCTTTTTCTTTTTGTTTTCTAACCTTCTTAATAGAATGTTAGATAGAAATATGATACACGAAAAAAACGCTGGATTTGAGGGGTGAAGCAGTTGACAGGTCAACTAGTTCAGTTTGGACGCCACCGCCAACGAAGAAGTTATGCAAGGATTAGCGAAGTGCTTGAATTACCAAACTTAATTGAAATTCAAACCGCTTCCTATCAATGGTTTCTTGATGAGGGGTTACGTGAAATGTTCCGAGACATTTCGCCGATTGAAGATTTTACAGGGAACCTCGTTTTAGAGTTTATTGATTATAACTTAGGTGAGCCGAAGTATCCTGTAGATGAATCAAAAGAGCGCGATGTTACTTACGCTGCTCCGCTTCGTGTGAAAGTGCGTCTGATCAATAAAGAGACGGGCGAAGTAAAAGAGCAGGAAGTATTTATGGGAGATTTCCCGTTAATGACAGATACGGGAACCTTTGTGATCAACGGGGCAGAGCGTGTAATTGTATCACAGCTCGTTCGTTCACCAAGTGTTTACTATAGTGAGAAAATCGACAAAAACGGTAAAAAAGGTTTTACCGCTACTGTCATTCCAAACCGCGGTGCTTGGCTGGAGTTCGAAACAGATGCTAAGGACGTAGTTTATGTGCGTATTGACCGCACAAGAAAAATCCCTATTACCGTATTGCTTCGTGCTTTAGGGTTTGGGTCTGATCAAGAAATCATTGATTTGCTTGGAGAAGACGAGTATCTACGTAACACGCTAGATAAGGATAATACAGAAGGAACGGAAAAAGCCCTTCTCGAAATCTATGAGCGTCTTCGTCCAGGAGAGCCTCCAACAGTAGATAATGCAAAAAGTTTATTAGATTCTAGGTTCTTTGATCCTAAACGCTATGACTTAGCTAACGTTGGACGCTACAAAATCAATAAAAAGCTTCATATAAAGAATCGTCTCTTTAACCAGAAACTAGCTGAAACACTTGTTGATGCTGAAACTGGTGAAGTGATCGCCGAAGAAGGTACGCTTCTTGACCGTAGAACGCTAGATAAGATTATCCCTGCTCTTGAGAGTGGTGTAGGCTTTAAAACCGTAACACCAGCAGGAGGAGTGGCTGAAGATCAAGATATCGCTCTTCAATCTATCAAAATCTATGCGCCTGATGATCAAGAGGGTGAAAGAATCATTAATGTTATCGGAAACGGACTTGTTGATAAAGAAATTAAAAACATCACGGTTTCTGACATTATTGCTTCTATCAACTACTTCTTCAACTTATTGCATCAAGTAGGTACAACAGATGATATTGACCATCTTGGAAACCGTCGTCTGCGTTCGGTTGGTGAGCTTCTTCAAAACCAATTCAGAATCGGACTTTCTAGAATGGAACGTGTTGTGCGTGAGCGTATGTCGATCCAAGACACAAATGCGATCACACCACAAGCGTTGATCAATATCCGTCCTGTTATCGCATCTATTAAAGAGTTCTTCGGAAGCTCTCAGCTTTCACAGTTCATGGATCAAACGAACCCGCTAGCAGAATTAACGCACAAACGTCGTCTATCTGCACTAGGGCCAGGTGGTCTTACACGTGAACGTGCAGGCTTTGAAGTTCGTGACGTTCACTACTCTCACTACGGTCGTATGTGTCCGATTGAGACGCCAGAGGGTCCGAACATCGGTTTGATCAACTCACTTTCTTCTTATGCAAAAGTGAACCAATATGGATTTATCGAAACACCATACCGTCGGGTTGATCCTGAAACAGGTCGTGTAACGAGCCGTATTGATTACTTGACTGCTGATGAAGAAGATCTATATGTAGTTGCACAGGCGAACTCTATATTAGGTGATAACGGAGAGTTCATGAACGAAGACGTAATCGCACGTTTCCGTGGTGATAACACTGTTGTTAAACGCGAACGCATCGATTATATGGATGTATCGCCGAAACAGGTTGTATCCGCTGCGACAGCATGTATTCCGTTCTTAGAGAATGATGACTCCAACCGTGCCCTAATGGGAGCGAACATGCAACGTCAGGCTGTACCTTTACTTGTTCCTGAATCACCGATCGTTGGTACAGGAATGGAGCACGTTTCTGCAAAAGACTCTGGAGCTGCAGTTATCTGTAAGCACGAAGGAATTGTTGAGCGCGTTACAGCAAAACAAGTTCAAGTACGCCGCATTAAAGAAGTAGATGGCAAGGAAGTTTCAGGCGACCTTGACACTTACAATATGCTTAAGTTTATTCGTTCCAACCAAGGAACGTGTTATAACCAGCGTCCGATCGTAAGCACAGGTAACCGCGTGACGAAAGGGGAAATCTTAGCGGATGGCCCTTCAATGGAAGTCGGTGAACTTGCTTTAGGTCGTAACGTTCTTGTTGCCTTCATGACTTGGGAAGGTTACAACTACGAGGATGCTGTTATCATGAGTGAGCGTCTCGTTAAAGACGACGTTTATACTTCGATCCATATTGAAGAATATGAGTCAGAAGCGCGTGATACAAAACTTGGACCGGAAGAAATCACTCGTGATATTCCAAACGTCGGAGAAGATGCATTACGCAACCTGGACGAACGCGGAATCATTCGTGTTGGTGCAGAAGTTAAAGATGGAGATATCTTAGTTGGTAAAGTAACGCCTAAAGGTGTAACTGAATTAACAGCTGAAGAACGTCTATTACATGCGATCTTCGGTGAAAAAGCTCGTGAAGTCCGCGATACATCATTGCGTGTACCTCACGGTGGAGATGGAATCATCCTTGACGTTAAAGTGTTTAACCGTGAAGATGGCGATGAACTACCTCCAGGTGTGAATCAGCTCGTTCGTGCATACATCGTGCAAAAACGTAAGATTCATGAAGGAGATAAGATGGCCGGCCGTCACGGAAACAAAGGTGTAATTTCTAAAATTATGCCTGAAGAAGATATGCCTTATCTTCCAGATGGAACACCAGTTGACATCATGTTAAACCCGTTAGGGGTACCTTCCCGTATGAACATCGGTCAGGTATTGGAGCTTCACCTTGGAATGGCTGCTCGTCAGCTAGGTATTCATGTTGCTACACCGGTATTCGATGGAGCGCGTGAGGAAGATGTTTGGTCTACAATCGAAGAAGCTGGAATGGCTCGCGATGGTAAAACGGTACTTTATGATGGACGTACAGGTGCTGCGTTTGATAACCGTGTATCAGTTGGGGTTATGTATATGATCAAACTGGCTCACATGGTAGATGACAAGCTACATGCTCGTTCAACTGGACCTTACTCACTTGTTACACAACAGCCTCTTGGCGGTAAAGCTCAATTTGGAGGTCAGCGTTTCGGTGAGATGGAAGTATGGGCGCTTGAAGCATATGGCGCGGCATACACACTACAGGAAATTCTTACGGTTAAATCCGATGATGTTGTCGGCCGTGTGAAAACGTATGAAGCCATCGTTAAAGGCGAAAACGTTCCTGAACCAGGTGTTCCAGAATCATTTAAAGTATTGATCAAAGAACTTCAATCTCTAGGAATGGACGTTAAGATCTGTTCTGGAGATGACAAGGAAATTGAAATGAGAGAGCTTGATGATGAAGACGATCAGGCAAGCGAGAAATTAAATCTAAATCTTGAGTCTTACACTTCGAATGACTAAAACAGGATATCAAAAGGGAGGTACGCTCCTTGATAGACGTAAATAATTTTGAATATATGAAAATTGGTCTTGCTTCACCGGACAAAATCCGGTCGTGGTCAAGAGGGGAAGTAAAAAAACCTGAAACAATCAACTACCGTACACTTAAGCCCGAAAAAGACGGCTTGTTCTGTGAAAGAATTTTCGGTCCTACAAAAGACTGGGAATGTCATTGCGGAAAGTATAAGCGCGTCCGTTATAAAGGCGTGGTTTGTGACCGTTGTGGTGTTGAAGTAACAAGAGCCAAAGTTCGACGTGACCGTATGGGTCACATCGAGCTTGCCGCTCCTGTATCTCACATTTGGTACTTCAAAGGTATCCCAAGCCGTATGGGTCTTGTTTTGGATATGTCTCCAAGAGCATTAGAAGAAGTAATCTACTTTGCTTCATACGTTGTTACTGATACAGGAGATACTCCTCTTGAGAAGAAACAACTGCTTTCAGAGAAGGAATACCGCACATACCGTGAAAAGTATGGAAAAGGTTTCACTGCACAAATGGGTGCAGAAGCGATCAAACGTCTTTTAGAAGACATCGATGCTGAAAAAGAAGTTGAGATGTTGAAAGAAGAGCTTAAAACAGCACAAGGTCAACGCCGTACTCGTGCGATTAAGCGTTTAGAAGTACTAGAAGCATTCCGTCATTCAGGCAACCATGCTGATTGGATGATTCTAGAAGTACTTCCGGTTATTCCGCCGGAATTGCGTCCGATGGTTCAGCTTGATGGTGGACGTTTTGCCACATCTGACCTTAACGACCTTTACCGTCGTGTTATCAACCGTAACAACCGTCTGAAGCGTCTATTAGACCTAGGTGCTCCTAACATTATCGTTCAAAATGAAAAACGTATGCTTCAAGAAGCAGTCGATGCATTAATCGATAATGGTCGTCGTGGCCGTCCGGTTACTGGGCCAGGAAATCGTCCGTTAAAATCACTTTCACACATGCTGAAAGGGAAACAAGGACGTTTCCGTCAAAACTTGCTAGGTAAACGTGTTGACTACTCTGGACGTTCGGTTATCGTAGTAGGTCCGAACTTAAAGATGTACCAATGTGGTCTGCCTAAAGAGATGGCACTTGAGCTCTTCAAACCGTTTGTTATGAAAGAGCTAGTTTCAAAAGGTCTTGCACACAACATTAAGAGTGCAAAACGCAAAGTAGAGCGCGTTCAGCCAGAAGTTTGGGATGTACTAGAAGAAGTTATTCGTGAACACCCAGTTCTACTAAACCGTGCGCCTACACTTCACAGACTTGGTATCCAAGCATTCGAACCAACGCTTGTAGAAGGCCGTGCAATCCGTCTTCACCCGCTCGTATGTACAGCTTACAACGCTGACTTTGACGGTGACCAAATGGCGGTCCACGTTCCTCTATCTGCTGAAGCACAAGCAGAGGCTCGTATCTTAATGCTAGCTGCCCAAAACATCTTGAACCCGAAAGATGGTAAGCCGGTAGTAACACCGTCACAGGATATGGTTTTAGGTAACTATTACTTAACTCTTGAACGTGAAGGAGCTATTGGTGAAGGGTCTGTATTTAAAGACATCAATGAAGCGATCATCGCTTATGAAAATGGATTCGTGCACTTGCATTCTCGTATTGCAGTACCAGTATCCAGCTTAAATAAAGAAACTTTCACAGATGAACAGCAATCTAAGCTTCTTATGACTACAGTAGGTAAGTTGTTATTCAACGAAATCCTGCCTCCGTCATTCCCTTACATTAACGAACCGACTACGACGAACCTTCAAGTGGAAACACCTGAAAAGTACTTCTTAGATCCGGCTGCTAACGTAAAAGAGGAAATTCAGAAGCATGAGGAAATTGTTCCATTTAAGAAAGGAATCCTAGGTAAGATTATCGCGGAAGTATTCAAACGCTTTAAGATTACTGAAACGTCTAAGATGCTTGACCGCATGAAGGACTTAGGATTTAAATATTCTACGCGCGCTGGTATCACGATCGGTGTATCCGATATCGTTGTATTACCTGAAAAGCAAGAGATTCTTGCTGTAGCCGAAGAAAAAGTAGTAAACGTTACAAAGCAATTCAGACGTGGTTTGATCACAGAAGAAGAGCGCTATGAGCGTGTAATCAATGTTTGGAGTTTGGCGAAAGACGAAATCCAAAATAAATTGATGGGTACACTTGATAAGCGAAACCCAATCTTCATGATGAGTGACTCCGGTGCCCGTGGTAACGCATCTAACTTTACGCAGCTAGCTGGTATGCGTGGTCTGATGGCCAACCCGGCTGGTAAAATCATCGAGCTTCCAATCAAATCAAGTTTCCGTGAAGGCTTAACAGTACTCGAGTACTTTATCTCTACTCACGGAGCGCGTAAAGGTCTTGCCGATACAGCCCTTAAAACAGCTGACTCAGGTTACCTTACTCGTCGTTTGGTTGATGTTGCTCAAGATGTTATCGTACGTGAAGATGACTGTGGAACGGACCGTGGCTTAGAAGTTGCAGCTATTAAAGAAGGCAACGAAGTTATCGAGCCTCTTCATGAGCGTTTGATCGGTCGTACTGCTTATAAAAAGGTATACCATCCTGAAACAAAAGAACTTCTTGCAGACGTTAATCAGCTGATCACTGAAGACATGGCCGCTTATATTGAAGAAGTAGGCGTGAAAGCAGTAACGATCCGTTCTGTATTTACTTGTGACACACGTCACGGTGTTTGTAAGAAATGTTACGGACGAAACCTTGCAACAGGCTCTGACGTTGAAGTTGGGGAAGCTGTTGGAATTATCGCTGCTCAATCCATTGGTGAGCCAGGTACACAGCTTACAATGCGTACCTTCCATACAGGTGGGGTAGCAGGAGATGATATCACACAAGGTCTTCCGCGTATCCAAGAATTGTTTGAAGCGCGTAACCCGAAAGGTCAAGCGGTTATCTCTGAGCTTGAAGGTACGGTTGTTGGCGTGAACGACAATAAAGATAAGCGTGAAGTAGTCGTTCAAGGTGAAATCGAATCTAGATCTTACACGATTCCTTTCGGTGCCCGTATTAAAGCGGTCGAAGGTGATAAGGTAACTGCCGGTCAAGTATTGACGGAAGGTTCGATCGATCCTAAAGAATTAATTAAAGTACGTGGTGCAGAAGGCGTACAAGAATACCTATTGCGTGAGGTTCAGAAAGTTTACCGTATGCAAGGGGTAGAAATCGGAGATAAGCACGTTGAGGTTATGGTTCGCCAGATGCTTCGTAAAGTGCGCATTATCGATTCTGGTGATTCTCAAGTACTTCCAGGAGCACTTATGGATATTCATGCGTTTACGGATGTTAACCGTAGTGTACTTCTTGAAGGTGGAACTCCTGCTACAGGTCGTCCAGTGCTTCTTGGTATTACAAAAGCATCTCTTGAGACTGAATCATTCTTATCTGCTGCATCATTCCAAGAAACAACTCGAGTTCTTACAGATGCTGCCATCAAAGGTAAGCGTGACGAATTACTCGGACTTAAGGAAAATGTTATTATTGGTAAGCTGATCCCGGCTGGAACGGGTATGAACCGTTACAGAAACATTGGAATCAACTCTCCAGTAGTTGAAGATGAAAACAATGAAGAGGCAGAACTGCCTACAGAACTTGTTTCTCAAGATTAATAAATGAAATGTTGACATCGGGAGCGCATCGGTGATATGATTACGGATGTGCTCCTAAGATTTGTTACTTTGGAGGATATTCGTATGTCTTATGAAAAAGTGACACAGGCTTCTGAAATTATCGTAGGTACTAAGCAAACAATCAAAGCTTTACAGAACGGCGAGGTCAAAGAGCTGGTCGTTGCGGAAGACGCAGATTTTCGAGTAACGAGCAAAGTATTGCAGATTGCCGAAGAGAAGCACGTACCGATCGTAAAGGTTGATTCCATGAAAAAGCTTGGAAAAGCATGCGGTATAGATGTCGGGGCCGCAACTGTTGCGATAAAAGGATAAAATTCATGTTTTTGCGATGGGCATCAATATCGCTCCTCTCGCAAAAACTTTCTTTTGTCCTAAAATGAACCACCTGGGTCGGTGGTATTACGAAAAAAGAGAGGAGGAAATACAAAATGCCTACAATTAACCAATTAGTTCGCAAAGGTCGTGTTTCTAAATCAAAGAAATCTGACTCTCCTGCGTTAAACAAAGGTTACAACAGCTTCAAAAAGTCCCAAACTAACGTTTCATCTCCGCAAAAGCGTGGAGTTTGTACTCGTGTTGGTACTATGACTCCTAAGAAGCCGAACTCGGCGCTTCGTAAGTATGCGCGTGTTCGTCTAACAAACGGAATCGAAGTTACAGCTTACATTCCTGGTATTGGCCACAACCTTCAAGAGCACAGTGTTGTTCTTATCCGTGGAGGACGTGTAAAAGACTTACCGGGGGTACGTTACCACATCGTTCGTGGTGCACTTGATACGGCTGGTGTTAACAACCGTATGCAAGGTCGTTCTAAATACGGAACGAAGCGTCCAAAGGAAGCTAAGAAGTAATATTTTTAAAATAAACTAAACAACTATCAGAAAGGAGGGGACCACATGCCACGTAAAGGACCTGTTGCTCGTCGTGATGTGTTACCTGATCCAATTTACAAGTCTAAGCTTGTAACTCGTCTAATCAATAAAATTATGATTGACGGTAAGAGAGGGGTAGCTCAAACAATCTTGTACAATGCGTTCGATCTTATTAAAGAACGTACGAACCAAGATCCTATGGAAGTGTTTGAACAAGCTCTTAAAAATATCATGCCAGTTCTTGAAGTTCGTGCTCGCCGTGTTGGTGGAGCTAACTACCAAGTACCAGTTGAAGTTCGCCCAGAGCGTCGTACAACACTAGGACTTCGTTACCTAACGAACTACTCTCGTCTACGCGGAGAAAAGACAATGGAAGAACGTCTTGCGTATGAGATCATGGATGCTGCTAATAACACTGGTGCTTCAGTTAAGAAGCGCGAAGATATGCACAAAATGGCAGAAGCAAACAAAGCGTTTGCTCACTACCGCTGGTAAAATCATAGAGGCAGTTCTCGGACTGTCTCTAAAACACTATAAAAATTCCTTTTAAAAAGGGAAGGAGAGAAATTCATGGCTAGAGAATTCTCCTTAAAAAATACTCGTAATATCGGTATCATGGCTCACATCGATGCTGGTAAAACAACGACTACTGAACGTGTTCTTTACTATACTGGCCGTATCCACAAAATTGGTGAAACTCATGAAGGAGCTTCACAAATGGACTGGATGGAGCAGGAACAAGAGCGTGGAATCACGATTACTTCCGCTGCTACAACTGCTCAATGGAAAGGTCACCGTGTCAACATCATTGATACACCAGGACACGTAGACTTTACAGTTGAAGTAGAACGTTCATTACGTGTATTAGACGGAGCGGTTGCATTACTTGATGCTCAATCAGGTGTTGAACCACAAACAGAAACAGTTTGGCGTCAAGCGACTACTTACGGGGTACCTCGTGTAGTATTCGTAAACAAAATGGACAAGATCGGTGCGGATTTCTTATATTCCGTAAAAACGATTCATGACCGCCTTGGTGCTAACGCTCACCCGATCCAATTACCGATCGGTGCGGAAGACCAATTCGAAGCAATCATCGACCTTATCGAAATGAAAGCTGTATTCTACGGAAACGACCTTGGTACTGATATCGAAGTTCGTGACATTCCGGAAGAGCACATGCCTTTAGCTGAAGAATACCGTGGAAAACTTATCGAAGCGGTTGCTGAGCTAGATGAAGAAATGATGATGAAGTACTTAGAAGGCGAAGAAATTACGAACGAAGAACTTAAAGCAGGTATCCGTCAAGGAACTTGTAACGTTGAGTTCTACCCAGTAATGTGTGGATCGGCATTTAAGAACAAAGGTGTTCAGCTTATGCTAGACGCAGTTCTTGATTACCTTCCATCGCCAATCGATGTACCAGCTATTAAAGGTGTACTTCCTGACTCTGAAGAAGAAGTAACTCGTGAATCAAGTGACGAAGCACCATTCTCTGCACTTGCATTTAAAGTTATGACTGACCCTTATGTTGGTAAGTTAACATTCTTCCGTGTTTACTCTGGTACACTAAACTCTGGATCTTACGTACAGAACTCTACTAAAGGAAAGCGCGAGCGTGTTGGACGTATCCTTCAAATGCACGCAAACTCCCGTGAAGAGATCTCTATCGTATACGCTGGAGATATCGCAGCTGCTGTAGGTCTTAAAGATACTACAACTGGTGATACACTTTGTGATGAAAAGAACCTTGTTATCTTAGAATCCATGGTATTCCCAGAGCCAGTTATCTCACTATCTATCGAGCCGAAGTCTAAAGCAGACCAAGACAAGATGGGTATGGCGCTTGCTAAGCTAGCTGAAGAAGATCCAACATTCCGTACTGAAACAAACGAAGAAACTGGACAAACGATCATCGCAGGTATGGGTGAGCTTCACCTTGACATCCTAGTTGACCGTATGCGCCGTGAATTCAAGGTAGAAGCTAACGTGGGTGCTCCTCAGGTTGCTTACCGTGAAACAATTCGCCAAGCTGCTAAAGTTGAAGGTAAATTCGTTCGTCAGTCTGGTGGTCGTGGACAATACGGTCACGTTTGGATCGAATTTGAGCCAGGTGATGAAGGATCTGGATTCGTATTTGAAAACAAAATCGTTGGTGGGGCAGTTCCTCGTGAATACATCCCTGCAGTTCAAGCTGGTATCGAAGAATCAATGAAAAACGGAATGCTTGCTGGTTTCCCATTACTTGACCTTAAAGCTCGTATCGTTGATGGATCATACCATGATGTTGACTCCAACGAAATGGCGTTTAAGATTGCCGGTTCAATGGCTCTTAAGAACGCTAAATCAAAGTGTGACCCTGCAATTCTTGAGCCGATCATGAAAGTTGAAGTAACGGTTCCTGAAGAGTACATGGGTGATATCATGGGTGACGTAACTTCCCGTCGTGGACGTGTTGAAGGTATGGAAGCTCGTGGTAACGCACAAATCGTTAAAGCGATGGTTCCACTTGCTGAGATGTTCGGATATGCAACTAGCTTGCGTTCTCGTACACAAGGCCGCGGTACTTACTCAATGCACTTCGATCACTACGAAGAAGTACCTAAGTCAATCTCTGAAGAAATCATCAAAAAATCAACTGGAGCTTAATCTCTTCGGTTGTAAGAAACAACATTTTCATGTAATCTAAAATGGGCAGTACAAACTGTTCGTTTTAAATAAAAAATCTACTATATGTAAACATATTTAAGGAGGAATCTTTCTCATGGGTAAAGAGAAATTTGATCGTTCCAAAACGCATGCTAACATTGGTACTATCGGTCACGTTGACCATGGTAAAACAACTTTAACAGCTGCTATCACTACTGTTCTTGCTAAGAAAAACGGTAAGGGTGTAGCAATGGCTTATGACCAAATCGACGGTGCTCCAGAAGAGCGCGAGCGTGGAATCACAATCTCAACTGCACACGTTGAGTATGAAACTGATTCTCGTCACTATGCACACGTAGACTGCCCAGGACATGCTGACTATGTTAAGAACATGATCACTGGTGCAGCACAAATGGATGGTGGGATCCTAGTAGTATCTGCTGCTGACGGCCCAATGCCACAAACTCGTGAGCACATCCTTCTTTCTCGTCAAGTAGGTGTACCTTACCTTGTTGTATTCATGAACAAGTGTGACATGGTAGACGACGAAGAACTTCTTGAGCTAGTAGAAATGGAAGTTCGTGACCTTCTTTCTGAGTATGACTTCCCAGGAGATGACATTCCTGTAATCAAAGGTTCTGCTCTTAAAGCTCTTGAAGGAGACGCTGATTGGGAAGCTAAAATCTATGAGCTTATGGACGCTGTAGATTCTTATATCCCAACTCCTCCACGTGACACTGAAAAGCCATTCATGATGCCAGTTGAGGATGTATTCTCAATCACTGGTCGTGGTACAGTTGCTACTGGACGTGTTGAGCGTGGTGTAGTAAAAGTTGGTGACGTAGTTGAGATCCTTGGTCTTACTGAAGAGCCAAAATCAACAACTGTAACAGGTGTTGAAATGTTCCGTAAGCTTCTTGACTATGCTGAAGCTGGTGACAACATTGGTGCACTTCTTCGTGGGGTTTCTCGTGAAGATGTTGAGCGTGGACAAGTTCTTGCTAAGCCAGGTACTGTTAAAGCTCACACTAAATTCAAATCAGAAGTTTATGTTCTTTCAAAAGAAGAGGGTGGACGTCACACTCCATTCTTCTCTAACTACCGTCCTCAGTTCTACTTCCGTACAACTGACGTAACTGGTATCATCCAACTTCCTGAAGGCGTAGAAATGGTTATGCCTGGAGATAACGTTGAGATGACTGTAGAACTAATCGCTCCAATCGCTATCGAAGAAGGAACTAAGTTCTCTATTCGTGAAGGTGGACGTACAGTTGGTGCAGGCGTAGTTGCAACAATCACTGAGTAATCTTATTACTCTTTTATAAAAAACACTCTCCTTTTGGAGGGTGTTTTTTTATTTGTGAAATGATGTGATATCGCACTTCAGGTGAAAACAGATCGCGGTTACAGGTGGTGAACTCGTTATAATAGGTGGTCAAAACCTATTTAGAGGTGAAAAAACATCATTTACAGGTGAAAACTTTAAGATTACCGGTGAACGTGTAATAAATATAAAAACACGTACCGTAAAATCCACAATAGATAACCCTATACCTAGTAAACAAAATCACACGGAATTAACAACTCCCCAACAATTCAAAGATCTATCTTAACCACTCATTTAAACATCTTTCTTCTATATATATAGAAGAAACACATCCAAATATGCAAAAGAAGAAAAAGGAAGTTGAAATCTGCTAATAAAGTCTCTATAATAGAAAAAGTGCGATTAGCAATAAATAAATGCAAATAACACTTGCATTGAGCGTTGCTTTTCTCTATAATAAGTAATGTTGGTCATTCACTGCGATGATCCGGAAGGTTGCTGACACACTAGGCCCCTTTGCCATGGCTGGTGATATCAGGTTGAATTTCCGCGGAGCAATGTCTGTTTATCAAAATAGGCGAATAAAGGAGGGAAAAAAATGGCAAAGCAAAAGATTCGTATCCGTTTAAAGGCGTATGATCACAGAATTCTTGATCAATCAGCTGAAAAAATCGTAGAAACTGCTAAGCGTTCAGGAGCAAAGGTATCTGGTCCTATCCCACTACCTACTGAGAAAGCGATCTACACGATCCTTCGTGCGGTTCATAAGTACAAGGACTCTCGTGAGCAGTTCGAAATGCGTACTCATAAGCGCTTGATCGATATTATCGAGCCAACACCACAAACAGTTGATTCGTTAATGCGTTTGGATCTACCGTCTGGTGTAGACATCGAAATTAAACTATAATTTCACGTTTGCTTATAAATATTTTACTTATTAATAGGAGGTGTGACGAATGACCAAAGGAATCTTAGGTAGAAAAATTGGTATGACTCAAGTTTTCGCAGAAAACGGAGATCTAATTCCAGTTACTGTAGTAGAAGTAACTCCTAACGTTGTTCTTCAAAAGAAATCCGTTGAGAATGATGGCTACGAAGCTATCCAACTTGGATTTGATGATAAAAAAGACTCTCGTTCTAACAAGCCACAAGCAGGACATGCTGCTAAAGCTAGCACGAGCCCTAAGCGCTACGTTAAAGAATTCCGTAATGTTGATGTTGCGGGATACGAAGTTGGTCAGGAAGTCAAAGCTGACATTTTTGCAGAAGGTGACGCTGTAGACGTTACTGGTACATCTAAAGGAAAAGGATTCCAAGGTGTTATCAAACGTCACGGGCAATCACGCGGGCCAATGAGCCACGGTTCCCGTTACCACCGTCGTCCTGGTTCAATGGGTGCAGTTGACCCTAACCGTGTTTTCAAAGGGAAAGCATTACCTGGACGTACTGGCGGAGATACAGTAACTGTACAAAACTTAGAAGTTGTAAGAGTTGATGCAGAACGTAATCTTCTACTAATCAAAGGTAACGTACCTGGAGCGAAAAAGAGCTACGTTACAATTAACTCTGCTGTTAAAGCAAAGGATGCTAAATAAGGAAGGAGGACAATCTGATGCCAAAAGTAGCATTATTTAAACAAGATGGTACTCAAGCTGGCGATATCGAATTAAACGATTCCGTTTTCGGTATTGAACCAAATAAAAGCGTGCTTTTCGACGCTGTTATTATGCAGCAAGCATCACAGCGCCAAGGAACGCACGATGTAAAGAACCGTTCTGAAGTTGCTGGTGGTGGACGCAAGCCTTGGAAACAGAAAGGTACTGGACGTGCTCGTCAAGGATCTATCCGTTCTCCACAATGGGTTGGCGGTGGAGTGGTTTTCGGACCAACACCAAGAAGCTATTCTTACAAATTGCCTAAGAAGGTTCGTCGCTTAGCTATTAAATCAGCGCTATCTTCTAAGGTTCTAGATAACGACTTAATCGTTTTAGAAGGACTTGCATTCGAAGCTCCTAAAACAAAGGAAATGATGCAAGTACTTGCAAATCTATCCGCAGATCGTAAAGCATTAGTTGTAACTGCTGATTACAATGACGCTGTTGCATTGTCTGCACGTAACATCCCTGGCGTAACAGTTGTTACGGCTAACGGCGTTAGTGTTCTTGACGTGTTAAACCACGACAAGCTTCTTATGACTAAAGACGCTGTGGAAAAAGTAGGGGAGGTGCTCGCATAATGGAAGCTCGTGATGTGATTAAGCGCCCCGTTATTACAGAGCGTTCTACTGAAATAATGGCTGACAAAAAATACACGTTCGAAGTTAACCCTCGTGCTACTAAGACTCAAATCAAAGGCGCACTAGAAGAAATCTTTGGCGTGAAAATTCAATCTGTTAACACTGCTAACTACAAAGGTAAGTTTAAGCGTGTAGGCCGTCATACTGGTTACACTTCTAAACGTAAAAAAGCTGTAGTTACATTAACTCCAGAAAGCAAAGAACTCGACTTTTTTGAAGGAGTTTAAAAAGAACTCGTAAAGGAGGGAAATTACAATGGGTATCAAAAAGTTTAAACCGACAACTAATGGTCGTCGTAACATGTCTCAGCTTGACTTTGCTGAAATTACAACTGACCAACCAGAAAAATCCTTGCTTGCTCCTCTTAGCAAAAAAGCTGGGCGTAACAACCAAGGTAAACTAACTGTTCGTCACCAAGGTGGAGGACACAAGCGTAAGTATCGTATCATCGATTTCAAACGTAACAAAGACGGAATACCAGGTCGCGTTGCTACAATCGAGTACGATCCAAACCGTACGGCTAACATCGCGCTAATCCACTATGCAGATGGTGAGAAGCGTTATATCTTAGCTCCAAAAGGAATTAAAGTAGGGCAAGAAATCATGTCCGGTACTGAAGCTGATATTAAAGTAGGTAACTCTCTTCCATTAGCTAACATTCCTGTAGGTTCTACAATTCACAACATCGAACTTAAGCCTGGTAAAGGTGGACAATTGGCTCGTTCAGCTGGTGCTGAAGCTCAACTTCTTGGTAAAGAAGAAAAGTATGCGCTAGTTCGTCTTGGTTCTGGTGAAGTTCGTATGATCCTTCTTACTTGCCGCGCAACGATCGGTCAAGTTGGAAACTTAGAGCATGAACTTGTAAACGTTGGTAAAGCAGGTCGTTCTCGTTGGAAGGGTATCCGCCCAACAGTTCGTGGTTCTGTAATGAACCCTAACGATCACCCACACGGTGGTGGTGAAGGACGCGCTCCAATCGGACGTAAATCACCAATGTCTCCATGGGGTAAACCAACTCTTGGATATAAAACTCGTAAGAAAAATAGCCAAACTGACAAGTACATTGTACGTCGTCGCAAAAAATAATGTGATTGTACTACGGTTCAATCGAGCCGTAGCGCAAACACAAAGGGAGGTTCTCAAATGGGTCGCAGTTTGAAAAAAGGGCCTTTTGTAGATGACCACTTGATGAAAAAGGTCGAGGCACTTAATGAATCTAACGACAAGAAAGTAGTTAAAACTTGGTCTCGTCGTTCTACGATTTTCCCTGACTTCATCGGTCACACAATCGCTGTTTATGATGGTCGTAAACACGTGCCGGTTTATTGTACAGAAGATATGGTCGGTCACAAGTTAGGTGAGTTTGCACCTACTCGTACTTACAAAGGCCATGCAGCTGATGATAAGAAAACAAGACGTTAATTGAGGGGAGGTACACAAAATGGAAGCAAAAGCAATTGCTAAACAAGTGCGTATTGCTCCTCGTAAAGCTCGCATCGTAATCGACTTGATTCGAGGCAAGCAAGTAGGTGAGGCACTTGCGATTCTACGTTTGACGCCTAAAGCAGCTTCTCCTGTAATTGAAAAGGTGCTTAAGTCTGCTATCGCAAACGCAGAACACAACTATGAAATGGAACCGAACAACTTGGTGATTAAGCAAGCGTTCGTTGATGAAGGTATTACTCTTAAGCGTTTCCGTCCTCGTGCGATGGGTCGCGCAAGCCGTATCAACAAACGTACTAGCCACATCACAATCGTTGTTTCTGAAAAGAAGGAGGGTTAAGACGTGGGTCAAAAAGTAAATCCAATAGGTCTACGTATTGGCGTCATCCGTGACTGGGATTCAAAATGGTACGCTGAAAAGGATTACGCTAATCTTTTACATGAAGACCTTAAGATCCGTTCTTATATTGAAAAGCGTTTAAAAGACGCTGCTGTATCAGGTGTTGAAATCGAACGTGCAGCTAACCGTGTGAATATCACAATCAAAACTGCTAAACCAGGAATGGTTATCGGTAAAGGTGGATCTGAAGTTGAAGCACTTCGTAAAGCCCTTAACGACATCACTGGTAAAAGAGTTCACGTAAACATCTTTGAAATCAAACAAGCTGACGTTGATGCTAAGCTAGTTGCTGAAAACATCGCTCGTCAACTTGAAAACCGTGTATCTTTCCGTCGTGCTATGAAGCAGGCGATCCAACGTGCAATGCGTATGGGTGCGAAAGGTATCAAAACACAAGTGTCAGGCCGTCTTGGCGGAGCTGATATCGCTCGTGCTGAACATTATAGTGAAGGTACAGTTCCTCTTCACACACTTCGTGCAGACATCGATTACGGTACTGCTGAAGCAGACACAACTTACGGTAAGCTTGGAGTTAAAATCTGGATTTATCGTGGTGAGGTCCTTCCAACAAGAGGAACGAAAAAAGAGGAAGGAGGCAAATAATTATGTTATTGCCAAAACGTGTTAAATATCGTCGTGAACACCGCGGTAAAATGCGTGGGAACGCAAAAGGCGGTACTGAAGTTCATTTCGGAGAATTCGGTTTGCAAGCTCTTGAAGCTAGCTGGATTACTAACCGTCAGATCGAAGCAGCTCGTATTGCGATGACTCGTTATATGAAGCGTGGCGGTAAAGTATGGATTAAAATTTTCCCGTCTAAGCCTTACACTGCAAAGCCTCTAGAAGTCCGAATGGGATCTGGTAAAGGTGCTCCTGAAGGATGGGTAGCTGTAGTTAAGCCAGGAAAAGTTATGTTTGAAATCGCAGGTGTCTCTGAAGAAGTGGCACGCGAAGCGTTGCGTCTTGCAGCACACAAACTTCCTGTAAAATGTAAGTTTGTTAAACGCGAAGAAGTGGGTGGTGACACAAATGAAGGCTAATGATATTCGTAACCTGACCACTGCAGAAGTTGAACAAAAAGCAAAAGCACTTAAAGAAGAGCTTTTTAACCTTCGTTTCCAACTAGCGACAGGTCAACTTGAAAACCCGGCCCGCATTCGTGAAGTTCGTAAAGCAATTGCCCGTGCAAAAACGGTTTTACGTGAAAGAGAGCTTGGGATTACTAACGGTTAAATCTTGAGAGGAGGTTCGCACAATGAGTGAACGTAACCAGCGCAAGGTGTACACTGGTCGTGTTGTTTCTGACAAGATGGACAAAACGATTACAGTGCTTGTAGAAACTTACAAGACTCACACTTTATATAACAAGCGCGTTAAATACTCTAAAAAGTTAAAAGCGCATGATGAAAACAACACTGCTAAAATTGGCGATATCGTAAAGGTTATGGAAACGCGTCCGCTTTCTAAAGACAAGCGATTCCGTCTAGTTGAAGTAGTACAAGAAGCAGTAATTATTTAATAAATTGTTCGGATTATACTCATATCCGAAAGGAGGTCCATTCGCATGATTCAACAAGAATCCCGTTTAAGAGTAGCTGATAACTCCGGTGCGAAAGAGTTACTTTGCATTAAAGTTCTTGGTGGTTCTGGTCGTAAGTACGCTAACGTTGGTGACATTATCGTTTGTTCGGTTAAGTCCGCAACACCAGGTGGCGTTGTTAAGAAAGGTGACGTTGTTAAAGCGGTAGTGGTACGTTCTAAGCGTGGTATGCGCCGTAACGACGGATCTTACATCCGCTTTGATGAGAACGCGGCTGTAATCGTTAAGGATGATAAAGGTCCTCGAGGAACTCGTATCTTCGGACCAGTAGCACGTGAACTTCGTGACAAGCAATTTATGAAAATCGTATCTCTTGCTCCAGAAGTTCTTTAATATATTTACTAGCAAGGCGTTTATTGTCTTGTAAGGAGGTGCAACATCACAATGCCATTGCATGTGAAAAAAGGCGATAAAGTACAAGTTATTTCCGGCAAGGATAAAGGTAAACAAGGTGTGATCCTTGAAGCTTATCCGAAGCTAAACAGAGTGCTTGTTGAAGGCGTGAACGTTGTTAAGAAACACGCAAAACCTTCTCAAGCTAATCCACAAGGTGGAATCCTTAGCCAAGAAGCACCAATTCATGCTTCTAACGTAATGCCTCTTGACCCTAAAACTGGTGCTCCTACTCGTGTAGGCTACAATGTAGTTGATGGGAAAAAAGTTCGTGTGGCCAAAAAATCTGGTGAAACCCTAGATAAATAAGTCTCAGAGTGAAAGGAGGACACATAATGAACCGTCTACAAGAGCGATATAAAGCAGAGATCTTACCATCTCTAATGGAAAAGTTTAATTACACTTCAGTAATGCAAGCACCAAAGATCGAAAAAATCGTTATCAACATGGGTGTTGGTGAAGCAGTATCCAACTCTAAAGTGTTAGATACAGCAGTAGAGGAACTTACAGCAATCGCTGGTCAAAAGCCTGTGATCACGCGTGCTAAGAAATCTATCGCTGGATTCAAACTTCGTGAAGGTATGCCGATCGGATCAAAAGTTACACTTCGCGGAGAGCGCATGTATGACTTCCTTGATAAGTTAATCAGCGTTTCCCTTCCACGTGTACGTGACTTCCGCGGGGTTTCCAAGAAGTCTTTCGACGGCCGCGGTAACTACACGCTTGGAGTTAAAGAGCAATTGATCTTCCCAGAGATCGACTATGATAAAGTAAACAAAGTTCGCGGAATGGACATCGTTATCGTAACGACTGCGAACACTGACGAAGAAGCACGTGAGCTTCTTACACAAGTCGGAATGCCATTCCAAAAATAACCTTTAGCCAAAGGAGGTTTACCCGTGGCAAAGAAATCCATGATTGCTAAGCAACAACGCAAGCAAAAGTTCGGAGTGCAAGAATATACGCGCTGTGAACGTTGCGGGCGTCCTCATTCAGTAATCCGCAAGTTCAAACTGTGCCGTATTTGTTTCAGAGAACTTGCTTACAAAGGTCAAATTCCTGGCGTTAAAAAAGCCAGCTGGTAATACCCTGAAAAAAGGGAAGGAGGTAACTAGTAATGGTTATGACAGATCCAATTGCAGATATGCTTACTCGTATCCGCAACGCAAACACTGTTCGTCACGATAAATTGGAGCTTCCTGCTTCTAATATGAAAAAAGAAATCGCAGAAATCCTAAAGCGTGAAGGTTTTGTTCGCGATGTGGAATATGTAGAGGATAGCAAACAAGGAATGATTCGTATCTTCCTTAAGTACGGTTCTAACAATGAGCGTGTAATCTCAGGTCTTAAGCGTATCTCTAAGCCTGGTCTACGTGTTTATGCAAAATCAACTGATCTTCCACGTGTACTTGGAGGACTTGGTATTGCGATCGTATCTACTTCTAAAGGCATTATGACTGATAAAGAAGCTCGCCAATCACAAATGGGTGGCGAAGTACTAGCATACGTTTGGTAATAAATAGCGAATGGAGGTGTCAACATGTCTCGCGTAGGTAACAAACCGATTGAAGTTCCAGGTGGCGTTACGATCGATGTTGCAACTGACAACACGGTTTCTGTAAAAGGCCCTAAAGGTGAACTTTCTCGCAAATTCAATGCTGACATTAAGATTAATGTTCAAGATAACGAAATTACTGTGGAACGCCCGAGCGACCACAAAGAGCACCGTGCATTGCATGGTACAACTCGTAGCGTACTAAACAACATGGTTATCGGTGTAACTAACGGTTATGAAAGAGCTCTAGAAATTATCGGGGTTGGATATCGTGCTTCCAAAGCTGGTAACAAGCTTGTACTTAACGTAGGTTACTCTCATCCTGTTGAAATCGTTCCTGAGCAAGGGATCGACATCGAAGTACCTTCTAACACGAAGGTAATCGTTAAGGGTATTGACAAGCAACGTGTAGGTGAAGTTGCTGCAAACATCCGTTCAGTTCGTTCACCTGAGCCTTACAAAGGTAAAGGTATTCGTTACGAAGGTGAATTCGTTCGCCGTAAAGAAGGTAAAACTGGTAAATAAAGCCGTTAGGTAGCGGAAAGGAGTGCAAAGGATGATCACGAAAGCAGATAAGAATGTCGCTCGTAAGAAAAGACATGCTCGTGTTCGCCGCGTTGTAAGCGGAACAGCACAACGTCCTCGTTTGAACGTATTCCGTTCTACAAAGCACATCTATGCTCAATTGATCGATGATCAAGCAGGTGTAACAATTGTATCTGCATCTTCCCTTGATAAAGGTGTAAGTGTAGAAAACGGTGGAAACGTAGATGCTGCTAAAGCGATTGGTCAAGAAATCGCTAAGCGCGCAGTTGAAAAAGGAATCAAATCGGTAGTATTTGACCGAGGCGGATATTTATATCACGGACGTATTAAAGCATTAGCAGACGCAGCTCGTGAAGCTGGGTTAGAATTTTAATCGAAGGAGGGAACCTGATGCGTATCGACCCTAACAAACTTGAACTTGAAGAACGCGTCGTTACCGTTAACCGTGTAGCTAAGGTAGTAAAAGGTGGACGTCGTTTCCGCTTTGCTGCAGTAGTTGTAGTTGGTGACAAAAACGGTCACGTTGGATTCGGTACTGGTAAAGCCCAAGAGGTACCAGAAGCGATCCGTAAGGCGATTGAAGATGCTAAGAAGAACTTAGTAACTGTACCGATCGTAAAAACAACAATTCCTCACCAAGTAATTGGACGCTTTGGAGCAGGTAACGTACTTCTTAAGCCTGCATCTGAAGGTACTGGGGTAATTGCTGGTGGACCTGTACGTGCAGTATTGGAGCTTGCTGGTGTAGGTGACATCCTTTCTAAGTCACTTGGATCTAACAACCCAATCAACATGGTTCGTGCAACTATCGAAGGTTTGAAAAATTTAAAGCGTGCTGAAGACGTTGCGAAACTTCGCGGTAAATCAGTACAAGAGCTTTTAGGTTAAGGAGGGAACTTTAGATGGCTAAGAAATTAGAAATCACCCTCACTCGTAGTGTTATCGGCCGTCCTGAAAACCAACGTATCGTTGTTAAGACACTTGGTTTGCGCAAAATGCACCAGACGGTTGTACACGAAGATAACGCGGCTATCCGCGGTATGGTTAACAAGGTGTCTCACCTTTTAACAGTGAAAGAATTAGAAGCTTAATAAGATAAATAAATCATGAGGAGGTGCTCAGATGAAACTTCATGAGTTGAAGCCATCAGAAGGATCCCGTAAAGTTCGCAACCGTGTAGGTCGCGGTATCGGATCAGGCAATGGTAAAACAAGTGGTCGTGGTCATAAAGGTCAAAACTCTCGTTCAGGCGGTGGTGTTAGACCTGGATTCGAAGGTGGACAAAATCCACTAGCACGTCGTTTACCGAAACGCGGATTCACAAACCCTACTCGTAAAGAGTATGCAGTTGTAAATCTTGAGAAGCTAGTTCGTTTTGAAGAGGGCACAGTAGTTACTCCGGAACTTCTTATCGAAACAGGAGTAGTTAGCAGTCTTAAAAACGGAATTAAAGTTCTAGGAAATGGCAAGTTAGAAGCTAAGCTTACAGTTAAGGCGCACAAATTCTCTGTTTCTGCTAAAGAAGCAATTGAAGCAGCGGGCGGAACTACTGAGGTGATCTAATGTTCCAGACAATCTCCAACATTATGCGTGTGGGTGATCTGAGAAACAAGATATTGTTTACACTTGCTATGCTGGTAGTGTTCCGTCTAGGAACATTTATCCCAGTACCAGGCGTAAATCGCGATGTACTGAAATTCAGTACAGGCGACAGTGCTAACATTTTTGGTTTTTTGAATACGTTTGGCGGTGGAGCTTTACAGAACTTCTCCATTTTCGCTATGGGTATCATGCCGTATATTACAGCATCGATCATCGTGCAGCTTCTGCAGATGGACGTTGTTCCTAAATTTACGGAGTGGAGTAAGCAAGGTGAAGTTGGGCGTAAGAAATTAGCTCAATTCACTCGTTATGGAACTATTGTTCTTGGTTTTATCCAGGCAATCGGTATGTCTATCGGTTTTAACAATCTTTTCCCAGGACTTATTCAAAACCCTAGTATGTCTACGTATCTTTTTATCGCGTTAGTTTTAACTGCAGGTACTGCATTCTTAATGTGGTTAGGTGAGCAGATTACCCTTAAGGGGATTGGAAACGGAATTTCAGTTCTGATTTTTGCGGGGATTGCCGCAGCTATTCCTACAGCAGTTAACCAGCTTTTCACAACGCAATTTGAAGGTGGTAACGATCAGTTATTCATGCATATTGTAACGATTGTACTGCTTGCTCTTGCGATTGTACTCATTATTATGGGTGTTATCTTTATTCAACAAGGTGTTCGGAAAATCCCGATTCAGTATGCAAAGCGAGTCGTTGGAACAAAGCCTGTTGGCGGCCAGTCAACTCATCTTCCGATAAAAGTTAATGCAGCAGGTGTTATCCCGGTTATCTTCGCGATTTCCTTGATCATCACGCCAAGAACTGTTGCCGGCTTCTTCGGACAGAATGATGTTACGACTTGGATTATCAACACGTTTGACTACACGAAACCAGTCGGAATGATTATATATGCGCTCCTTATTATTGGATTCTCGTATTTCTATACGTTCATCCAAGTAAATCCGGAGCAAATGGCGGAAAACTTAAAGAAGCAGGGTGGATACATTCCTGGCATTCGTCCAGGAGCTAACACTCAAACTTATATAACAAGAATTCTGTATCGATTAACATTTGTTGGATCTCTATTCCTGGCTGCAATTGCAGTCCTGCCAGTTGTCTTTACAGCAATTCCAGGTTTGAACCTTCCGCCAGCCATTCAAATTGGTGGAACAAGCTTGCTGATTGTTGTAGGTGTGGCACTAGACACCATGAAGCAAATTGAGAGTCAGCTGATCAAGCGACACTACAAAGGCTTCATAAAATAAGAGCACGGGAAGATTCATCTTCCCACATGCTCTTAAAAAAAGACGATTGTGATTTATGGAGGGATTAGATGTATCTAGTCTTAATGGGATTGCCCGGAGCAGGTAAGGGTACTCAAGCAGAAAGAATTGTTGAGAAATACGGAATACCTCATATCTCTACTGGAGATATGTTCCGAGCAGCAATTAAAGAGGAGACTCCTCTTGGACTTGAGGCAAAATCGTACATGGATGCGGGTAACCTCGTTCCTGACGAAGTTACAATCGGTATCGTACGTGACCGACTTTCTAAAAAGGACTGCGAAAAAGGATTTTTACTTGATGGATTCCCTCGGACAGTTGCCCAAGCGGAAGCATTAGAAGAAATCACAACAGAGCTAGGAAGAACGATTGATTATGTGTTAAACATTTCAGTAGATTCTGATCAGCTTATGCAGCGATTAACAGGTCGTCGGATTTGCCAAACATGCGGAAGCACGTATCATGTAATATTCAACCCGCCAAAGGTTGAAGGAGTATGTGATAAAGACGGCGGTACGCTTATCCAACGTCAAGATGATAATGAAGAGACCGTTCGAAACCGTTTAAATGTAAACATGAAGCAGGCTAAACCACTGCTTGATTTTTATGGTGAAAAAGGTTACCTGAAAAACATGAATGGTGATCAGGATATCGACAAAGTCTTTCAAGACATTGACCAACTTATTGGGGGATTGGCGAAATGATAATCTGCAAAACACCGCGAGAGATTGAAATCATGCGGGAGGCAGGTCGCATTGTTGCCTTAACTCATCAAGAGTTAAAAAAACACATTAAGCCTGGCATAACTACTAAGGAACTGGATAAAATTGCTGATACGTTTATCCGCAGCCAAGGTGCAATTCCTTCATTTAAAAACTATAATGGTTTTAGTGGGAGCATCTGTGCTTCTGTAAATGAAGAACTTGTGCACGGAATTCCAGGTAAACGCGTACTCAACCATGGCGACATTATCTCTATAGATATTGGGGCGAAGTACAAAGGATACCACGGTGACTCCGCTTGGACGTATGGAGTTGGCGAGATATCAGATGAAGCTCAAAAACTTCTGGATGTAACCGAAGAGTCTTTATATAAAGGACTTGAAAAAGCAAAAGCCGGTGCCCGGTTAACTGACATTTCTCATGAGATACAAAAGTATGCTGAGAGTGAAGGGTTTTCTGTTGTTCGCGAATATGTCGGACACGGAATAGGCCAGGACTTACATGAGGACCCGCAAATTCCTCATTATGGACCGCCTGGTAAAGGGCCGGTGCTGAAAAAGGGCATGGTTCTAGCAATAGAGCCTATGATTAATGCGGGAACTCGCTATGTTCGAACATTATCCGATAACTGGACGGTTGTCACAACGGATGGCAAATGGTGTGCTCATTTTGAACACACGGTTGTCATTACGGAAGAAGGCTTTGAAATCTTAACAAAGATCTAAGTGAAGGTGATGAGATGGTAAGCGAATCTGATTCGGTACCGAGCATAGGTCAACTAGTTCGGATACTAAAAGGAAGAGACGCAGATCGGTTAGGTGTGATTGTCGGTATTCTCGATGGACGTTTCGTCCTCGTAGCAGATGGTGACAAGAGAAAGTTTGATCGAGCCAAGCGCAAGAACCTAAACCACTTAGAGCTGCTGGATTTTACTTCTCCGGAAGTTGTTAAAAGCATTCTTGAAACAGGTCGTGTAACCAATGGCAAATTGCGTTATGCAGTAGCGAAGTTTTCCGACGAGAAAGTCATTGCTCTGAAGAAGGGAGATCAAGTCGATGGCTAAAGATGATGTTATTGAGGTCGAAGGTACAGTAATTGAACCTCTTCCGAACGCCATGTTTCGTGTTGAACTAGAAAACGGACACAAAGTTCTAGCGCACGTTTCTGGAAAGATTCGTATGCACTACATTCGAATTCTTCCAGGGGATAAAGTAACCGTAGAATTGTCTCCGTATGACTTATCACGTGGTCGTATAACGTATCGTTTTAAATAATCAATGTACTCCGTGACATAAGGAGGTTATAAACAATGAAGGTAAGACCATCAGTCAAGCCAATATGTGAAAAATGTAAAGTGATTCGCCGCAGAGGCACTGTAATGGTGATCTGTGAAAATCCGAAACATAAACAAAAACAAGGTTAATATACAGGAGGTGCAAAAATTATGGCACGTGTTGCAGGTGTAGATATTCCTCGTGATAAGCGAGTAGTAATCTCTTTAACATACATCTTCGGTATCGGTAAAACAAAAGCACAGCAAATTCTTGCTGGAGCTGGAGTTTCTGAAGATACACGCGTTCGTGATCTTACTGAAGATGAATTAAATAAAATCCGCGAAGTCATCGATGGACACAAAGTGGAAGGTGACCTTCGTCGTGAAGTATCACTAAACATCAAGCGTCTAATCGAGATCGGAGCATATCGTGGTGTTCGTCATCGTCGTGGATTACCAGTACGTGGTCAAAACACGAAGAACAACTCCCGTACTCGTAAAGGACCTCGTCGTACAGTAGCGAATAAGAAAAAGTAAGTAAAGGAGGTAAACTCTAAATGGCAAAAGCACGTAAGACTAATACACGTAAACGTCGTGTCAAAAAGAATGTTGAAGTCGGCGTAGCACATATCCGTTCTACATTCAACAACACGATCATTACGATCACTGACACGCACGGGAACGCAATCTCTTGGGCGACTGCTGGTCACCTAGGATTTAAAGGTTCTCGTAAGTCTACTCCGTTCGCAGCACAAATGGCAGCTGAAACAGCTGGTAAAACTGCAATGGAACATGGTATGAAAACGTTGGAAGTATCCGTTAAAGGACCTGGTGCTGGACGTGAAGCAGCAATCCGTGCCCTTCAAGCGGTAGGCTTAGAAGTAACAGCTATTCGTGACGTTACTCCTGTACCTCACAACGGTTGCCGCCCGCCAAAACGCCGTCGCGTGTAACAATATACACGGTATATATTTCTATAACTTGTCTATAATGGTTATAGTGAAAGTTTTGGTAAATGATAAGTCGGAATGCCTATGGGGAATTTCGGCTGGAAATCTCCAGCCGAGATTCGACGTTTGAAGGAGGGTTCAGTTGAATGATCGAAATCGAAAAGCCAAGAATTGAGACGGTTGAAATCAGCGACGATGCCACATACGGAAAGTTTGTTGTTGAACCACTTGAACGTGGATACGGGACTACACTAGGCAACTCCTTGCGTCGTATCTTGTTGTCCTCACTACCTGGTGCAGCAGTTACATCTATTCAGATCAATGGCGTATTGCATGAGTTCTCTACAGTTGAAGGTGTAGTTGAAGATGTTACAACCATCATCTTAAACCTAAAGAAACTTGCAATGAAGATTTACTCTGATGAAGAGAAGACACTTGAAATCGATGTACAAGGTGACGGTGTTGTAACAGCTGGCGACATTACGCATGACAGCGATGTTGAAGTCCTTAACCCGGATCTTCATATCGCAACACTAGCAAAAGGAGCTCATTTCCAAATGAAGCTTCATGCGAAACGTGGTCGTGGTTATGTACAGGCAGAAGGCAATAAACGCGAAGACCTGCCGATCGGAGTAATTCCTGTTGATTCTATTTACACGCCAATTTCGCGTGTGAACTATCAAGTGGAAAACACTCGTGTAGGACAAGTAACAAACTATGATAAGCTAACGCTTGATGTATGGACAGATGGGAGCATTCGTCCAGAGGAAGCAGTTTCTCTTGGTGCGAAGATCATTAGCGAACATTTAAACATTTTTGTTGGCTTAACAGATCAAGCTCAGAACGCTGAGATTATGGTAGAAAAAGAAGAAGATCAAAAAGAAAAAGTACTTGAGATGACGATCGAAGAACTTGATCTTTCTGTTCGTTCTTATAACTGCCTAAAGCGTGCTGGCATTAATACAGTTCAAGAACTTGCGAATAAGTCTGAAGAAGACATGATGAAAGTACGCAACCTTGGAAAGAAATCTCTTGAAGAAGTTCAAGAGAAACTTGAAGAGCTAGGTCTTTCATTACGCGCTGACGATTAATTCGTAATACGCGCTTTTTCAAGACGAGAGAGAAACGCGCAGAGGAGGGAATACAAGCATGGGATACCAAAAGTTAGGTCGTGTATCTGCGGTTCGTAAAGCAATGCTTCGTGATTTAGCTACTGATTTAATCATCAACGAGCGTATTGAAACTACAGAAGCACGTGCAAAAGAAGTTCGTAAATTTGCTGAGAAAATGATTACGCTTGGTAAGCGTGGAGACCTTCATGCTCGCCGTCAAGCTGCATCGTTCCTTCGTAACGAAGTAGCAGACGCTGAGTCTGGACAAAGATCTCTACAAAAGCTTTTCAGTGATCTTGCACCTCGCTATGCAGAGCGTAACGGTGGTTACACTCGCATCGCAAAAATCGGCCCTCGCCGTGGTGATGGTGCACCAATGGTTATCATTGAATTAGTTTAATAAAACGTATGAAAGGGCGGGATCAAGTCTTCAATGACAATCTTGCCCTTTTTTATTTTATCGAAAATTCGAGTGGATTTTCGAAAGGTTGATTTGCGCTCCAGGTGCTCGCTTTCCGCGGGGCAGGCGGTGAGCCCCTTGCCGCTTTGCGCCCTTAAGGGTCTCACCTGACCGCTTGTCCCGCAGGAGTCTCGCACCTTGCGCTCCAATCAACTAGTCAATGAAGCTCGAACTTTTTGAAAGCACCTTGTTATTAAAGACTAATATCGAGCAGAGAGCAGCTTAGAATGAGCAGCAGTTAAGAGGAGGATGTCACATGGAAAACATCATTACCGTTAAAGATGTGACCTTTAGTTATCCGGGAGAAGAGACACCTACACTTAAAGGTGTATCGCTAGACGTGCATAAAGGGGAATGGCTTTCGATCGTGGGCCATAACGGCTCTGGGAAGTCCACGTTGGCAAAAATGCTCAACGGACTGTTGTTGCCTAGTGAAGGTGCTGTAAATGTCTCACAGTACACGACAGGCCTTCCTGACGACATTTGGGAAGTGAGAAGACTTGTAGGGATGGTCTTTCAAAATCCAGATAACCAGTTCGTAGGAACGAGCGTTCAAGATGATATTGCGTTTGGACTTGAGAATTTTGGAGTTCCGCGAGACGAGATGGTTAAGCGTATCAATGAAAGTGTAGCAAGAGTGGGCATGGAAGCTTTCTTAAACCAGGAACCTCATCAGTTATCTGGTGGTCAGAAGCAAAGAGTGGCAATCGCTGGGATATTGGCGCAAAAACCTTCTGTTATCGTATTGGATGAGGCGACATCGATGCTTGATCCGATAGGTAGGATCGAAGTCATCGATACCGTGCGCGAACTGAATAAAAAAGAAGGCATCACTGTCATCTCCATCACTCATGATTTAGAGGAAGCGCTAAGTGCAGACAGAGTTGTCGTTATGAAAATGGGAGAGAAGGCAGCTGAGGGCGTACCTGAAGATATTTTTCAGCAGCGTGAACTGTTGAAATCGGCCGGTCTGGATTTACCGTTTTCACTAAAGTTAAGTGAGGCTCTTCGCCATCAAGGTGTGGAGCTTGATAAAAGCTATTTAACGCAGGAAGAGCTGGTGAATGCATTATGGAAATTAGCATAAACCGTCTAGAGCATAAATACATGGAGGGAACTCCGTTCGAGAGACGGGCGCTGCATGATATTAACCTCGATATTCCGGATGGTACATTCCTTGCTTTGATCGGACATACCGGCTCTGGAAAGTCGACGCTTATCCAGCATCTAAACGGACTGTTAAAGCCTTCTGCAGGTTCGATTAAGATGGGCAGTACGGAACTTAAAGCTGGCGGCAAGAAGCAAGATTTAAAATCCCTTCGAAAAAAAGCCGGAATTGTATTTCAGTATCCTGAACATCAGCTTTTTGAGGAAACGGTAGAAAAAGATATCATGTTCGGTCCGCGGAATTTTGGTGTGTCAGAAGAAAGCGCAAAGCAAACAGCTGCTAGAGTGATCGAGATGGTTGGACTTCCAGAGGGTGTTCTAAGTAAGTCTCCCTTTGACTTAAGCGGCGGCCAGATGCGCCGAGTGGCGATTGCGGGCGTACTTGCCATGAATCCCGAAGTGCTGATCTTGGACGAGCCTACAGCAGGTCTAGATCCAGCTGGGCGTGTAGAGATTATGGAGTTGTTCTATTCCCTGCATGAAAGAAACAACCTTACTACGATACTTGTTACTCACAGTATGGAGGATGCGTCGAGATATGCAGATGAGATCGCCGTGATGCATAAAGGTGAACTGTATCTCCATGGCAAGCCGACTGATATCTTTAATGAACGAGAAGCACTAAAGAAAGCGGGATTAGATGTGCCAGAGACCGTTCAATTTTTACAAAAGTGGAACGAGAAGTCTGGACTGAATCTTGCTTTAACGAAGTTTACAGTTGAAGAACTGGCTAAACAAGTTAGTCAGAGTCTGAAGAAGAGGGGGAACTAATATGCTGCAGAATGTCATTATCGGGCAGTATTATCCAGCTTCCTCTCCACTTCATCGAATGGATTCACGTTCGAAGCTTATTGCTGCCTTTTTCTATTTGTTTATCGTCTTTCTGGCGAACAACTGGGTGACTTATGGTGTACTGATCGCTTTTACGGTGGTAACGATTAGTTTGTCAAAAGTTCCATTTCGTTTTTTATATAAAGGATTAAAGCCAATTCTGTTACTCGTCGTATTTACGATGCTTTTGCATATTTTCTTAACAAAAGAAGGCGATCTGCTTTATAAAGCGGGCTTTCTTGAAATTTACGAAGGCGGAGTGATTCAAGGGATATTCATCGCACTAAGGCTATTACTCCTTGTTATGATGACGTCGCTTTTGACCTTAACCACAACACCGATCGATATTACAGACGGTTTGGAGCACTTGTTAGGACCTTTGAAAAAGTGGAGACTTCCTGTTCATGAATTCGCGTTAATGATGTCGATCTCACTTAGATTTATTCCAACACTTTTACAAGAGACCGAAAAAATCATGAAAGCACAGATGGCACGTGGTGCTGATTTCACGAGTGGGCCGATCAAAGAACGAGCAAAGGCTTTTGTACCGCTTTTGGTTCCGTTATTCGTTTCATCGTTTAAGCGGGCGGAAGAACTCGCTCTTGCGATGGAAGCGAGAGGATACCGAGGTGGTGAAGGCAGAACTCGTCTTCGTGCGCTAGAGTGGCATCAGCGTGATACGTTTGCTCTCATTTTACTAGCACTGCTGACGCTTTCGCTATTCTTATTACGCAATTAAAGGAGATTGAACATGGCTCGTATGAAAGTAACCGTAGCCTATGACGGTACTGAGTTTGCCGGATACCAAATACAGCCTAGCGGCAGAACGGTGCAAGGAACGATTCAGGCCGTACTGCAAAAGATGCACAAAGGGAAACCTGTAGGCATCTATGCCTCAGGACGCACGGATGCGGGTGTTCATGCGATCGGTCAAGTGTTTCATTTTGATACACATATGGAGATTCCTTCTAATGCTTGGGGAAAGGCATTGAATGCGATGCTTCCTAATGATATTCTAATAAAAGACATTGAGATGGTCAGCGATTCGTTTCATTCTCGATTTTCTGCAACAGCTAAAGAGTATCACTATAAAATTTTTAGAAGTAAGCAACCAGATGTGTTCCAAAGAAATCATATGTTTCATTTTCCCTATTCATTAAACGTAGAGGATATGAAGCAAGCTGCGTCGTTATTTTTAGGCACACATGACTTTACCTCATTTTCCTCAGCAAAGTCCGAAGTTGAAGATAAAGTTCGTACGATCTTTGCTTTAGATGTTGAAGAACAGGGGGATGTCCTAACGCTGAAGGTAAGAGGCAGCGGGTTTTTATATAACATGGTCCGCATTCTTGTTGGTACACTTTTAGAAGTTGGACAAGGAAAGCGAAACCCAGATGAGATCTCTGCGATTATAAAAAGCAAGGACCGTGCGTTCGCTGGTAAAACAGCTCCGGCAAACGGACTCTATCTCTTTCGTGTAGATTATGCAGATAAAATGGAATAATATTTAGGATACGCTTGACATCGTTGTTTATATATTATAAGATATTATTTGGTATTTCTACAGATATCGTCCACATGCCCCGTGTAGATATCTCGGGAAATGTTCACATGAATATAATGAAATTTGATTGAAGATACAGGAGGGAAAACACATGCGTACGACTTTCATGGCGAAAGCTTCTGAAGTAGAACGTAAATGGTTTGTGATCGACGCTGAAGGCAAAACACTTGGACGTCTATCCAGTGAAGTTGCATCTATCCTTCGCGGTAAGCATAAGCCTATTTATACACCACACGTTGACACTGGTGATCACGTAATCATCATCAACGCTGAGAAGATTGAATTAACAGGTAAGAAATTAACAGACAAAATTTACTACCGCCACACTGGTCACCCAGGTGGACTGCGTACGAGAACTGCATTAGAAATGCGTACAACTCGTCCAGTTCAAATGCTTGAGCTAGCAATCAAAGGTATGCTTCCAAAGAACAGCCTTGGTCGCCAAATGTTCAAAAAGCTTCACGTTTACGCTGGAGCTGAGCACAACAACCAAGCACAAAAACCTGAAAACTACGAGTTACGCGGATAAAAAGGAGGGTATTTACGTGGCACAAGTACAATATTATGGCACTGGACGTCGTAAGCACTCCGTAGCGCGTGTACGATTAGTTCCTGGTGAAGGCCGTATCGTAATCAACGGACGTGACATTGACGAATTTTTCGGATTAGAAACTTTAAAGCTTATCGTTAAGCAACCACTTAACACAACTGAAACAACTGACAAGTATGACGTATTAGTTACTGTTCATGGCGGTGGATACACTGGACAAGCAGGAGCTATCCGTCACGGTATCTCTCGTGCGCTTCTAGAAGCAGATCCTGAGTACCGCGGTTCTCTTAAAGCAGCTGGATTCCTTACTCGTGACGCTCGTATGAAAGAGCGTAAGAAGTACGGACTTAAAGGCGCTCGTCGTGCACCTCAGTTCTCAAAACGTTAATTCTTATTACGTTTATCAAAACCCTGTTCTCTTTTTTAGAGAGCGGGGTTTTTTTGTTTGTGATGATTTTGTTTGTGATGAATCACGTATGATTCGGGAAATCGGGTCTAATTCCAGAACAATTAATCCTAAAATCAAGAAAATTGAGTCTTAATCCAAATAATTAAGTCGAAACCAGAAAAATTAAGTCTAACGACTATTTTGTTCTGCAAATATCCCCGCCGCATGCAGTAAAGAGTTATTCCCATCTTTTATGTAGTGTCGTGAATCCATCTCTGGAGAAAATATAGATATGGAAAAACACAACATGATGAAAGGGGAGGTAACAATGGCAATTGTATTGAACAACTTTAAAGAAAAGCAGCGTTTCAAAAAAGAAACGTTCGAGCGGAAAGTACTTCGGGACTTATCCCTTGCTAACATAAAAAAAGAATTTCAACGTTTGTTTCAACCATTTTTTCAATACTCGCTTCTTTATCAAAATGACATTGAAGATGCATGCATCGACTTGGCGATCGATTCTTATCTTTTAGGCGCAGGCTATAGCAGGTTTGCATATCACGGGGAAACGTTAGAAAAGATTAAGGAGAGGTCTTATGCTAAACAAAAGGCAATCGCAGACGGTCTTTTTGAATATTGGCAGTTCTGGTGCTGGGGAACAGAGATGATGATGGAATCCCTTCATCTATGCTGTGAGGCATTCGTTCATATTTGGTGGATGGAAGGCTATAAAAACGGTGAAAAACGCTACCGCATGAAGCTGCAATAATCAGTTATAAATTTCTTCTTGTCCCATATACATAATGTTATATGGCTTGTATAGGGGGACGAAACATGAAGAAGTGGGTGAAGGGAGCCGCATTTGCACTTGGATGCGCAGTCCTTATCTTTATTTTCACCTATCATTTTTTAGATGATGATTCGTGGCGCTCGTGGAACATGCCGCTCTCTGGAAAAATTATCGTAATTGACCCAGGTCATGGCGGAGCTGACGGTGGTGCGGTTGGTGATGGAGAAGTTCTTGAAAAAGAAATCGCGTTAAACATTTCCGTATTGCTTCGAGATTATCTGCAAGAAGCGGGAGCACTCGTTATCATGACACGAGAGACGGACACAGATCTCGCAAATGAGGGAACAAAAAAATTACGCCATCGCAAATTTGAAGATTTAAAAGAACGAAAACGAATTATTAACGAAAATCATGCGGACTTATTTATTTCGATTCATCTTAATTCTTTGCCTTCATCCCGATGGAGAGGCGCTCAAGTCTTTTATCATCCTGGAAAAGAAGACGGAGAAGCGGTATCTAAATTCATTCAAGATGAAATCAAACGCAACCTAAACAATACGAACCGCTTCGCAAAATCCATAGAAGGTTTATACTTGCTGAGAACGGCAGAGGTACCAGGCGCTTTAGTCGAAGTTGGTTTCCTATCCAATCCATCAGAACGCGAACTGTTAAAAACAGAGTCGTACCAAAAAAGTATAGCGGCATCGATCTACCAGGGGATGCTGCGCTTTTATACAAATGAAACCCCACCAGCATCTCCTCTTGATTAGAGGGGGTGTTTTTTAGTGCAACTTGTTTGAAGAGGTTGCTCTTCGTATCAGGTGCTTGCATTTTGTGGCGCGTACGGTGGAGTGGACAGTAAAAATACCGAAGTGGACAGTATATATGTAAATGTGGACAGTATTTCTTTGAAAGTGGACAGTAAAATTAGAAAAGTGGACAGTATTTTCATAAAAGTCGACAGTAAGTGCTGTTATCTAACGTAGCGAGCTTCCTCGCTTGAGCTAAATTCACACATCTAAAAAACCGCTTACATGATTGTCGGTGGGGGTTGTGATATACTGAAAAGGAATTTTACAGGTAAAGGATGTGTCTATGTGCTTACAGAAGAAAAAGTCATCGAGCTGTTAGGTCCTATTCAAGACCCTTATTTACATAAAAGCATGGTCGACTCTGGGAGTATCCGTGAGTTGAAGATAAAAGAAGGATATGTGGGGCTGAAGATCGGCTTAGCACATACAGGAACACCAGAACAAATGCAGCTGCAGCAGCAGATTGTTCAAGTGTTGAAAAACGCAGGAGTGGAATCTGTCGGACTTCGTTTTGAAAAAAGAGACGACATTACGGCTGTGGACCCGAGTGAAGCGGGAGCGCAGAGTGCGCCAACTACTCTTCTTTCCGAAAACAGCAAGACACAATTTATCGCGATCGCTAGTGGTAAAGGCGGCGTTGGGAAATCAACCGTATCTGTGAACTTAGCTGTTGCTCTTGCAAGACTTGGAAAAAAAGTCGGATTGATCGATGCTGACATTTACGGATTCAGTGTTCCAGATATGATGGGAATTACAGAGCGTCCAAAAGTAAAAGGCGATCGAATCTTTCCGGTTGAACGTTTTGATGTAAAAATAATCTCCATGGCATTTTTCGTTGAAGATAACGCACCTGTTATCTGGCGCGGACCGATGCTTGGGAAGATGCTCATGAATTTCTTCAGCGAAGTAGAATGGGGAGATTTAGACTATGTTCTTCTAGACTTACCGCCTGGTACAGGTGACGTAGCACTTGATGTTCACAAGATGCTTCCGAAGTGTAAAGAAGTAATCGTCACAACACCTCATGCTACAGCAGCTTTCGTAGCAGCACGTGCAGGAACGATGGCGATTAAAACAAACCATGAAGTTCTTGGAATCGTTGAGAATATGTCATACTTCCAAAGCGGATCTACAGGTGAGAAGGAATATGTATTCGGTAAAGACGGCGGAAAACGTTTAGCAGAAGAGTTAAATGTACCGTTGCTTGGTCAAATTCCGCTTGGTCAGCCTGAGATAAAAGAAGATGATTTTGCGCCGAGTGTGTATGCACAAACACATCCGATCGGTGAACATTATATTCAGATGGCAAAGAAAATCATTGATAAAACAAATTAAAGAAAAAAGCCTTCCGAGTGTCGGGAGGCTTTTATTGCGGGCTCGTTGATTCTTCTTGTTGTTGTCCACCGCCGGATGAAGCTTCTTTTCCTTTTTTAGAGATGGACTGATCGATTTCTTCATGAGCGACTTTTTTCAACATTTCTTGGATCTGGGCTTGTACGATTGGACTCTCAAACGTTTCAAGCATGACTTTTTTCATTTCTTTTCTAACAGGCTGTGTATCAACGAGAGATAATAATTTTTCTGCCATTTGCGGATTCTGCATGATTTTCATCACTTCTGCTTGATATTGCGGGTCTTTAATAAGATCCTTCATCAACTTCTCGTGTTCTTTTCGCATACTTTTTGCAAAAGCTACTGAGAACTTCGGATCTTTAAAAAGAGTCTGCCAAAACTTCTGTCCTTTTTCAGAAAGAAGCTGCTTTTCAATCGTCTGTTTGATGACTTCTTGATCAATGAGTATATCTTGTTGAATTTCTTTATCAGATAACACTTCTTTAATGGCTTTTTTTCCTTCATCTGTCTTCAATAGATCGACAAGCATCTTTTTTGTTGCTTCATAATCGACCTGAGAACTGCCTTGGGCTTCTTGAGCACAGCCCGAAAGAGCAGCAAGAGAGATACAAAAGAGGAAAATGTATATTTTTTTCAATGTAATTCCTCCTCCTTTCAAGTTGAGCTCGATACTTATAGGATTGATTTTTAGCACGTATTTATACTGGTTATTTAAAGGAAAACTGGCAATTTAAAAAAGACATTGGTACAATCGTTACGGAGCATGTTAGAGGGGGAAAACAGGCGTGAAAATTAGAAGTTGGATCTTTTTATTCTTTACCACATTGTTAATTGGGATTGTTAGTGCAATCACAGTTGGTCTTATATTAAAGTTTCCTGAAGACAGCAGCGCTTTAGAAGTTCTTCTGTATATTTTTGGGTTGATCGGTTTCGGCGCGTTGTTCAGTGTTTTTAGTCAGATGGGCTTTTTTGCTTACTTAACCGTTCATCGCTTTGGACTCGGTATCTTTAAAAGCCATCGCCTTTGGAATGGTGTACAACTTGTATTGATTGCAGTCGTTCTATTCGATCTGTTCTATTTACGATATACATCCTTTTACAACGAAGGAGACAGCCTCGTTAATTACATTCTTATTCCGCTTGCGATTTTAGCTTACGGATTGATCATTGCCTATGTAAAAGTAAAGCAAACAACGAGCGTAGCATTCATACCAACGCTTTTCTTCATCACAGTCGTTACTATTTTGGAATGGGTACCGGTGCTGAAAGAAAACAATACTCTTTCGCTTTGGATGGGATTTGTTCCAATCATGCTTTGTAATACGTATCAGATTTTAATGCTGCATCGTCTGTTGCAGTCTAATCAATCTAAATCATCTAAACAAACAAAGCCCACTGCCTTCTAAGGCAGGGGCTTTTTATTAATTAGTTGACCTCTTTGCTATTTGCCTCTGTATTCGCGATCATTTCACTTACACTTACAAATTTAAATCCATCGTCACGCAGTTTATCGATAATTGTAGGAAGCGCTTTGTGCGTTTGCTTTACAGAATCAGATGCATGAAGCAAGATAATGTCTCCAGCTTTCGTCTCATCGGTAGCCGTTGTCACAATACGATCTACTCCAGGGTTTTTCCAATCTTTCGTGTCGATGCTCCAATGAACTACCGTATGGTTAAGATCTTCAGAGATGTTCAAGACACGCTCATCAAAGTTTCCGTTAGGCGGACGGATAAGAGAAGTCATTTTTCCAGATACCTTTTTGATTTTTTCCTGAGCTAAAAGGATATCCCTTTTGATCTGTTTGTCTTCCCAATCGGTATAACTTTTGTATTGATAACCAAGACTGGCTACTTCATGACCATCTTTTACGATGCGTTCAACGATTTCAGGATGACGCTCAGCCCAAGCGGCTGATAAGAAAAATGTGCAATTTTTTACGCCTTTGTCCTTTAAGACGTCCAAGATCGGCGTAACTCGCTTATCGCCCCAACTGATATCAAATGTAAGAGATACTTTATTCCCTTGGTCTTCTCCCTTATAAATCGCTCGAGGTCCATCTTTAGATGAAAACACAGATAGTTGCTGCTGTCCTACAAAAGCAAGTGAAGCAGCAAAGAATGCTGCAAATACAACAACCATGTATTGTTTCACTTTCTTACCGTTAATAACAAAGAAAAATTTCATAAAACCATCTACCCCCTGTCCATCTTCCTTACAAAATATCTATGATGAAAGGGACAAGATATACCGAAAATTTAGATATCCCATAAAATAATAACTCCTACTATTCATGGCCATAATGGTAAAAGAAAAAAACTTAGCGGGGTGTCGTCCATTGTCTTTGGTAGGTATGTTATTGAATCACCAAGAACTTCATGAATTTGAGTATGTGTTAAAAAAAGAGATGGAGGAACTTAGGTTTGATCTTGAAGACCATAAGATCGATGCTATAGTGAAATCTGTTTTAGAAGAGAGGTATCAGATCATTTATCGTCTATTCTGTAAGTTCGCTAAGCCATCTGATTGCAGAAGGTATTTAAGGAGAAAACAAAGAAATTAACTTTTTTCTGAAAAACTATTGACCATATTATCGAGAAGATGGTATATTACTTCTTGTCGCTTTTACAGCGGCTGAACAAACGAAATAAACAAATTAAGAATCACTAAAAAAAGCTGTTGACATCAACTAGCCAACGGTGGTATCTTATAAAAGTCGCCAAAACGAGCGA